>NZ_JATABG010000174.1:0-8880 GCF_036533755.1 Vibrio sp. M260118
GTTTGCCCAGCGAAGCTGGCAAACCCGTCAGGTTGAAAGAAACCTGAATCACCCCGACTGAGGGGAAGATAATCCGAATTGCAAGGGCGTTGCTGGCCAACGGCAGGGTCTGAAGGAAGCAATAGGAAGTTAACAGTACACAACGCAAGTGAACCTGCTTCGGCAGCGTAGGTGGGTAAGCGTCCGAAACATCGCGAAGCCCGATACTCAGTCAGACCTACGTTGTGTTTGAGGGTGGCATTGTTAACAGGGAGCCAGTTCAGTAACTGGGGAAGCCTGGCACCACATCCGGACATAGACCGGAAACACAAGTACAAGGTGAAAACCAAGACTCGTGTTGGTGTGAGGTGGCAGATGAATCCGTAGTAGTGAGTAAGGCTCGGCCTGAGAAGCCCAGTAATGGTGTGGAGGAGAAAACCGAGCTGACCATTGGCATCGCGTCTGATGGGGCACCGCTTTGCCAAAAGCAAGCGGGTGCTGCGAAGGGAGGAAGTACACTTTAAGTCTGTGATGAGCAGATGTTTTTTTTTTAGTGGCACCCAAACCGACTAGCTATCGGGGTATTCCGGCGTGGTCATCTGTGGAAGCAGAAGACGACAACGAGAAACCGTGCACGGGAGTAACTTTGGCTCACTTTAGTCAATTGCCATTGAGCTAGAAAGCTAAACAGCAAAGCGAAACAAACCGACACTAAAGAAAGCACCCTGTCCCCACGCAGCACACAACCCAAGGAGAGACGTTGAGAGTTTATTACAGTCTGTACGGTCACATGCTCAATAAAGAGCGACTATACAGGGGATTTAAAAAGGTGTGGAAAGCGAAAGGCGCGGCCGGAATAGATAGGCAGAGCCTGGGCGACTTCGCCTCAAATCTGAGTGATAACCTTGACCAATTGCTCTCTGAACTTAAAACCAAGCAGTACCGACCACAGCCAGTCAGACGGGTGGAAATCCCGAAAGAAGGCGGTGGAGTGAGATTGCTTGGTATCCCGACAGTACGGGACAGAGTTGTTCAACAAACCCTAAACGACCTTTTAACCCCAATCTTCGAAGAGCAGTTCCATCCATCAAGCTTTGGATACCGCCCAAATCGAAGTTGTCACGATGCCATCAATAAAGCCACCATGTTCATCCGTCGTTATGGAATGCAGCATGTCGTGGATATGGACTTGTCAAAGTGCTTCGATAAGCTCGACCACGAACTTATCCTGAGGAGTATCCGAACACGAGTCACAGACGGCAGCGTGTTAGCGCTGATAGAACAGTTCCTAAAAAGTGGAGTAATAGTTGACGGGCATTGGCAGCAGACAGAATTAGGGAGTCCGCAAGGTGGGGTAATAAGCCCACTGATAGCGAATATCTATCTGGATGCGTTCGATCAAGAGATGCGAAAGCGGGGTCATCGGATAGTGCGCTATGCGGATGACATCTTGATCTTCTGTCGTAGTCGAGCAGGTGCAGAGAATGCGCTTGCTCAGGCGACAAAGATACTGGAGAAAGAGCTGAAACTGAAGGTGAATCAAAGCAAATCCCATATTGCACACAGCGAAAAAGGGGTGAAGTTCCTTGGCGTCAAAATCGGGAGTCAATACACCCGTATTCAGCCTAAGAAACTGGCTATGTTCAAACAGAAGTTGAAGCAGATGACCAAACGCAATGGCGGAAAGCCGCTAACGCAGGTCATTAAGGAGCTAAATCCCGTGTTACGAGGGTTCAGTCAGTACTTCAGGATCGCCAACACCGGTAGGGAGTTCTCGCGAATAGCAGGATGGTTAAGGCGTAGACTGCGCAGTATCCAGTTAAAAGTATGGAAGAAACCGACACGGTTGCACCGTAGGCTGAAACAGCTTGGCTACAAGCCACCGTTCAAACACATCCAAATGACAAGCTGGATAAACGCACAGAGTCCCTTAGCCAGTTATGCGATGCCAAATCAATGGTTCAATGATCTTGGTCTGGTTAACCTCGAGCATATAAGGACAGGGTACGTGTTCAGCAATTATGCTGAATGGAAGTGTGCATGAGCCGTATACGAGGCCCGTACGTACGGTTCTGTGAGAGGGATGAGGCGGCAACGCCTCACCCTACTCGATATATTGTTCTTCAAAACTATCAATTGAAATTGCTTTAGTCCAGTAGAAGCCCTGCCCTACTTTACCCCCTAGTTTTTCAATAACGTTTAATTCTTCTTGGTTTTCTATGCCTTCAATGATGGTTGTCGCTCCAAGAGCTTCTGCCATATTGATAAGTGTTTTGACTATTGTTTGGTTAGTTGAGCTGTGGTGTATATCTTTGATGAAAATACGGTCGATTTTGACTTCATCGATGTGTAGCTTACTGAGATACGCCATTGATGAGTATCCCGTACCAAAATCATCAAGTGCGATACCAAATCCTGTGTGTTTTATCATCGCCAGTTTTTCCATTATCTCTTGTGAACTTTCTAGCTCTTGTGATTCGGTAATCTCTAACGAAAATTGGTTCGGGCTTACGTTATATCTTTCACTTGTAGAACGAAGGAATGAGATGAAATCGGGCTGGCGAAAATCCATTACTGAGATGTTGATAGCAATTTTTATCGGAATCTGATGACGACCCATCCAAGCGAATATCTTTTTGATCGCCATACGAGTTAGGTTGTGAATCATTCCACTTTGCTCTGCAAGTGGAATGAACACGGATGGTGAGACCATGCCATGAATAGGGTGGTGCCAACGCATCAAAGCTTCTCCACCGACGACCGTTTGGCTAGCAATGTTGATTTGAGGCTGAATGTGAATATCCAACTGGTCGTTTTTGATGGCCATTCTTAGGTCATGGATAAGGTTGAGCCGGTGCGAGGTTTTGTCGCTCATATCATCACTATACTCTAGCCATTTAACGCCCTTTGTTTGGGCTTCAATCAGAGCCATATGGGCTTTCTGATGAAGCTCATTGATTTTCTCTTCATCGCGGACCTCGGCGCTCGCGATTCTGATGTTCAAGTCGCTCAAGTATTCGGTTTTTGCTAAATGGTATTGCCAAACATTAGACAGTGTCTCGAACTGAGACTGTAACGAAGTGCTTTTGTCAGCAAAAATGAGAGTTTGTTCTGGGGGCATAGTGATAGCGAAATAGCGCTTGAGCAGAGGTACATCGATATCAATCAGCCAAGGTAAGGCATACACGTCTTTCGAGATATTGCTTAACAATGACTGCTTAGCTGAAAAGACCGCCTCGCTACCTAGCAGCCCAATTAAATGTTCGACGCCTTCGGTAGAAACCAAAATCAGGCGCACACTATTTTTGTCTATTCCCCTGTTGTCAAACATGTCATTGATGGCGTGTTGGTAGAAGTATTGGTTTGGCATGTTCAGACTGTGGTCGATTAATCGATGCTGTTTGTCTAGCATCTCTTGGTGATGAAGGCGCTTTGCTAACCCTACTGAGAGTAGGTAGAGCTCTGCTAATGAACCAATGATAAAGCTGTGTAGCGTAAACATATTGACCGATAGCAGACCGGCATAGGTGAGTAAACCTCCGGTGGCTCCAGCAAAGGTACATACCCACGAGAGCAAGTAAGAAAAGGCAGGTGTATATCCTTTTTTAAGAGCAACAAAGCCGGTGCTGATACATATATAGCTAACGGGTAGGATAAGCAATGATGTAACTATCATTCGCTGCTGTTCACTGAGGAGTAATGAAATCGCGACCAAGACTGGAAAAATCCATTTTACCTTTTCGAGTATAGGGTAGACTTGTGGGCGATATTTTCTAAACTCGAGAAAATGCTTGGCAAACATCAAGGCTGACCATAGTAAGAGTAGGTGCAATACTCCCATATGTTTGGCTAGCCATCGGCAAAATTCATCGGGCAAGATCAAGTAGCCAAAACCGTGCAGAGCTGCAAACTGCAAGAAAATAAACAACTGAAATAACAGATACCAGACGTATTGAGTGTTACGTAGGTTTAATGCGTAAACCACACAGTTATAGATGGCTAGAGCGAGAAAAGTACCAATGATAATTCCCCAAAATAAGCGTACTTGAGCGGCATGCGTCGTGTAAGCCGTATCGGTCATGATTCTAATCGGCAATATTGAAGGGCCATCTGTTTGCTTGCTGATTAACAAGGTGATGTTATGGCCTGGTTCCACATTGAAACGAAATACTGTGTCTAAATAGCTTTGCGTATTGATTGGCCTGTCATTTATACCTAATTGCTGCGACCGTACTAGATTTCCATCTTGAAAGAGATAGACATCGAGGTGCTGCAAAATGTGATTTTGCGAAAACAAAACAAGCGATTTGGGCTGGGATAGTAATCGTCCGGAAATATGAATTTTGTGCCAGTAGTGGTTTGGATTCGGTGTGGTCGATTGTTGATAGAGTTGAGTATCAAAGGGCGTTGATTGCAACACTTGACGCGCGTGTAAACCGGGTTGACCCACAGCTGTTAGCAACGGAGTATCAACGTTTTGTTCGACGAAATTATCGTCAATTAAAAGGGCAGACGCAGTTACAGGTTGGCAAACAAGCAGTAGGCAAATCAATACGAGTCGAATCATAGACTACCTGCACCAAGATGACGTGTATTACTTAGCCCATCGACTAGGCATGGTTAAATTAAGTCATTCCACTGCGATTATAACACTGCGTATGACTTGGTTTATTGATTAAAGTATATGCAATTGAGGCCATAATTCAATTTTGACTGATGAAGCAAACAGGCCACCGTTTAGGTGGCCTGAGTAGTGATTGGATAATAAATTTATCTATCAATAGCTTATAAAATAATGTCTCTAACTTCTGGATCTTTGCGCTCTAGGTAGTGCGTCGACTTAATGCGGCGAATTGTACGACAGCGGCCACGGATGAGTAGAGTTTCTGTCGTTGCAATGTTGCCTTGACGAGAAATACCTTCAAGCAAGTCGCCTTTAGTTATCCCTGTCGCTGAGAATACAACGTTATCGCTACGAGCCATGTCTTCCATCTTAAGTACAAGGTTAGCTTTTACACCCATTTCTTCACAGCGTTTAAGTTCTGCTGCGCCATAGATGCGGTTTTCTTCACTATCACCTTTAACTTCATGACGAGGAAGTAGACGACCATGCATGTCGCCATCTAACGCGCGAATAACTGCTGCTGAAACTACGCCTTCTGGAGCGCCACCAACGCAGTACATTACGTCGACTTCGCTATCTGGCATACATGTTAGGATGGAAGCCGCAACGTCACCATCTGGCACTGCGAATACTCTCACGCCCATTGCTTGCATCTCCGCGATCACTTCGTCATGACGAGGCTTAGCAAGAGTGATTACAACCAGAGTATCTAACGTTTTATTCAGCGCTTGAGCGATGTTCTCTAGGTTCTCTTTTAGTGGCTTATGAAGATCAATGCATCCTTTTGCCCCAGGACCTACGACTAGTTTTTCCATGTACATGTCAGGTGCTTTAAGGAAACTGCCTTTTTCACCAGCAGCAAGTACTGCAAGGGCGTTAGACTGTCCCATTGCTGTCATGCGAGTCCCTTCAATTGGGTCAACAGCAATATCTACAGCATCGCCGCCAATACCAACATTTTCGCCAATGTAGAGCATAGGCGCATCGTCGATCTCGCCTTCACCAATTACGATCTCTCCGCTGATATCAGTTTTGTTAAGTAAGCTGCGCATAACTTCAACCGCAGCACCATCCGCTGCGTTTTTGTCACCGCGGCCAAGCCATTTGTAACCAGCCAAAGCTGCACCCTCGGTAACTCGAGAAAATGCCATTGCTAAATCGCGTTTCATGAAGACTCCAAAGTATTAGGAAAGAGTGAAAAACTAAAACGGGCGGATTTTATCATATCAGAAAGGAAACGTTTGCTTTTTTGCTTGAACAGCCATTGAACTGGATCAATCTAACCAGTTAAATTACACAATTGAGCTTGTCGGCTTGAGAGA
This sequence comes from Vibrio sp. M260118, assembly GCF_036533755.1. Lineage (NCBI taxonomy): Bacteria > Pseudomonadati > Pseudomonadota > Gammaproteobacteria > Vibrionales > Vibrionaceae > Vibrio > Vibrio sp. M260118. The sequence continues at coordinate 5,926 of NZ_JATABG010000174.1, forward strand.
TGTAAAGCTATTGTCAATTTGCGACGTTTTTTTAATCGAATGGCAAAAAACTACAATATAGGGCGTGTTTATCCGCTCTCGGCTGAGTAGAATGGTTGCAAATGGTTTTGGAACATAGGTGTCTAAAACCTGGTCCGAATAATAGATAGGTAGGCTAAGATGTCTTTTGAAGTTTTAGAACAACTAGAAGCAAAAATCCAAACAGCTGTAGATACAATTGCTCTTCTACAAATGGAAGTAGAAGAATTGAAAGAAGAGAAAGAGAAATTAGCAGCAGAAGCGAATGAACTTCGTAGCAATCGTGAAGAGCTTGAGCAGAAAGCACAACAGATGCAACAAGAGCACAATGCATGGCAAGAGCGTATCCGCAGCCTACTAGGTAAGATGGATGAAGTAGAGTAATCGCTACTCATATTAAAAAAGGCTGAACTTAGGTTCAGCCTTTTTGCTTTGTATGGGAGTTTTATTGTGTAATCTTGCTTACGCTTTAGGACGAACACCCAAAGTGTGGCAAAGAGCGTAAGTCATTTCTGCGCGGTTTAGCGTGTAGAAGTGAAAATCTTTAACACCTTCACGACTCAGAGTACGGACCATATCAATGGATTGGCTAGCACCGACCAGTTGGCGTGTCGTTGGGTCATCATCTAGACCTTCAAACTGTTTTGCCATCCAGCCTGGGACCTTTACGTTGTTCTGAGCAGCAAAACGAGACGCTTGCTTGAAGTTTGATACTGGTAGAATACCCGGAACGATCTCTACGTCGATGCCCGCTGCAACACAACGGTCACGGAATCGTAAGTAGCTTTCTACGTCAAAGAAGAACTGAGTAATAGCGCGGTTAGCACCTGCGTCTACTTTACGCTTTAGGTTAAGTAGGTCAGCTTGAGCGCTTTTTGCTTCAGGGTGAACTTCAGGGAAAGCGGCAACTGAGATATCAAAGTCATGACGCTCTTTTAGCAGAGTCACTAAGTCAGAGGCATACATATCTGGCTTGCCACCATTTGGTGGAATATCACCACGTAGCGCTACGATGCTTTGAATGCCATTTGCCCAGTAGTCGTCTGCAATTTGAATTAGCTCTTCACGAGACGCATCAATACACGTCAGGTGCGGCGCTGCCACTAAACCAGTTTGGTCTTTGATCTCTTTGATAATCGAGTGAGTTCTGTCGCGTTCGCCAGAGTTTGCACCATAGGTAACGGAAACAAATTTTGGCTGAAGGGTCTTTAGGCGGTGTACAGAGTTCCATAGAGTCTCTTCCATCTTTTCACTGCTTGGCGGAAAAAACTCGAACGACACATTAATGTTGTCAGATAGTTCGGCGATGTTCTGATTTAGTGCGTCGATATGACTCGCGTGTGTGTATCCCATCTTACTCTCCCTGTGGCGATCTGTGCCGACAAAACCCTTAAAACTTGAAATTGACGTTTAGACGTCTATATGTCTACAGAATGAATTGAATACGATTTAATGTCAACTGTGTGATTATGAATTTTTTTCAACTTAATCATGAGCTCTATTCAAGTTTAGTTGAGGTGAATTCATACTGTTTTCGCTGAACACAGTAAAAAGGCGCTGAAATATCAGCGCCTTGATTAGTTAAAGTAAACTTGAGAGTAAGTTTAGGTCAGATTGTATTGCACCAGCCGTTACCTCTCGGCCTGCCCCTGGGCCTCTAATTACTAATGGATTGTCCTTGTACCATTTGCTTTCGATAGCAAAGATATTGTCGCAAGGTAAAAGGTTGGCGAGAGCATGCTCTTTGGGTAATGCTTCTACACCGACTCTTGCGGTCCCGTTCTTTTCAAGACGAGCAACGTATCTTAGGACTTTATCTTCTCTTTGCGCTTTCTCAAGGCGTTCCGCGAGCAGTTCACTAAGAAGGGCACTCTGATCTAGAAACTCGTCTAGTGATAGATCTGAGAGCTCTGTAGGCACTAAACTTTCTACCTTTACCGCTTCCGGTTCTAGTGAAAGACCGGATTCACGCGCTAGGATAACCAGTTTACGCATTACGTCTGAGCCATCTAAGTCGTTGCGAGGATCAGGTTCTGTTAGACCTTGTTGCCATGCTAAATCAACTAACTCAGCAAAAGGTACGCTGCCATCATACTGCTGAAATAGCCAAGAAAGTGTGCCGGAGAAGATTCCTGACAGGGCAATAATGTCATCACCGCTTTCGCGCAGGTCTCTCACGGTATGGTTGATTGGCAGCCCAGCACCAACTGTCGCGTTGTACAGCCAGTGGCGGTTAATTTTGGCAAATGCGTCTTGGACCTGGTGGTAATAGGTACTTGATGCAGAGCCCGCGACTTTATTGGCAGAGATAAGGTGCATGCCTTGCTCAGCAATATCTAGGTAGCGTTCTGCTAAGGTTTGGCTAGCGGTAACGTCTAGCACTACAAGATCGTCAAAGCCTTGGATAGCGCCAAGCTTTGCAATCCAGTCGCTCCCTTCATGGCTAATGCTTTCTTCATCAAAATGCTCGTTGGCTATACTTGCATCTATGCCTTTAGGGTCAAACCAATAGGTTTGGCTATCGATAATCGCAACCAGTTCAAAGTTCATTCCATGACGCTTTTCTAGCTCGCTTTTTTGTTCAGCGAACAACTCCAGCCAACTTGAACCAATATTGCCCTTACCACATAACGCAATTGCAATACGTTTTTGAGCTTGGAATAGCTGACTATGTACTGCTTTTACTAACGGCTCTGTTGGCGTAGTGCGAAGAATTGCCACTAAGCTAAGCCCGGATAGTGACTCAGAGATAAACTCGACCGGGGAAGCTTTGAGTTGCTGATAGAAGCCATAGCAGTGATTAGCATTCTTGGTCACGCCAGCCCCTACCGCAGCAACCATTGAATAGCCTTCTTTCAGTTTTATCTCGGCTTCAATGGCGGCATCTTGTAAAAATTCTAATGCACCTCCAACGATCTCACTAGTATAGGCAAGACG
>NZ_JATABG010000175.1:0-7025 GCF_036533755.1 Vibrio sp. M260118
ATGCAATGGAAATTTAAAGAGGAGCCAGTTGGCTCCTCTTTTTTGTTATTTCTTCAAACTCAACGTACCACCAGAGCGTGGTTTAGCTGGGCGCTCTGATTTATCGCTTGCTGGTTTGTAGAAAGTTTTGCTTTTATTTGGCTTTGCTTTTGGTTCGCTGTGCTTGTCACTGTTGCGACCCTTCTTTGAATTTGGTGCGTGGCGGAACTCATCAGCATTACGGCCTTTGAAGGTGCGCGTTTTTTGATTACGGCGAGCTTTAGACTCTTGGTTCTCTTCACGGCTATCAAATAGCTTAGCGTCGGTTGCTTTGCGGATGCGTTTACCCTTGCCATCAACCTTAGATGCTTCCTCTGTACCGCTTGAGTCTTCACACATAGCTAAGAGCTCGGCAACTTCAGCATCGGTTAGGTAACGCCATTGACCGTTTGGAATCCCGTCAAGTGAGATATTCATAATGCGCACACGGCGCAGTTTAAATACTTCATAGCCTAATGCTTCACACATACGGCGAATTTGGCGGTTTAAACCTTGCGTTAATACAATTCGGAACGAGTACTTGGTCTCTTTGGTGACTTTACACGGTAGCGTGACAGTATCGAGGATGTTGACGCCCGATGACATTTTCTTGATGAAGTCATCGCTGATAGGTTTATCGACTCGTACCACATACTCTTTTTCGTGGCTGTTGCCCGCGCGAAGAATTTTGTTGACGATATCGCCGTCATTGGTGAGGAAGATTAGACCATCAGAAGGTTTGTCTAAACGACCGATAGGGAAGATGCGTTTCTTGTGACCAATAAAGTCCACAATGTTACCTGCTACGTCGCGCTCCGTGGTACAGGTGATACCGGTTGGTTTATTGAGAGCGATATAAATAGGTTTGTCGGTTGCAGCACTAATTGGCTTGCCATCAACACAAACATCATCACCAGGTACAACCTTGGTGCCCATTTCGGGAACTTGTCCGTTTATGGTGACTCGACCTTGTTCTATCAGTCGGTCCGCTTCACGACGTGAGCAGAAACCCGTTTCACTGATAAATTTATTTAAGCGTTTTGCAGATTCTTGAGACATGTCTTTACCTTAGTTACGTTTCTCAACGGCGTTAAAAAAGCAGCCACTCGGGCTGCCTCAGATATATTAGCATTGATGCATGAGTTAGCCCAAACGCTTTTGATGACGCTCGCGGGTTTCAAGCTTTTTCTCATCGCTTTTTCTAAGCAATACATAGACTGCACCAGTGCCGCCGTGGAAGCGCTGCGCACTGTGAACACATTGGACTTCTTTTATTTGCATCAACCACTGAGCGACGAAGCTTTTCATTAGTGCTGGTGGATTAGAGCGTTCGCCTTTTCCGTGCACGATAATCACGGTACGAATGTCCATGCGCATACACTGCTTGAGGAATTTAACCACTTCGTCACGGGCTTGCTCAAGTGTTCGCTTGTGTAAGTCTAATTTGGCTTGTATTGGGTATTTAGCCAGACGTAGCTTTTTGTACACGCCGGTCTGAACACCATCGCGTTTGAACTCAATGATTTCGTCTGGCTTTAACATCTCTGCGTGGTCGATAGAGAGATATTCAGGGTCGTCTTCAGTCAGCCAAATAGCGGCTTCGCGCTTAGCTAGCTGTGCGTCAGTGATCGTATGTTGCTTTTTGTGTTCGGTCGTATCTTGTTTGATCGGCTTAACATCGCCCATCATCTCTTGGAATAGGCCGAAATCGTCATCGTGAGACATAACTACATCTCAGAGTAGGAAATCAATAAAAGTATTATACCTTTGAAGCAAGGAAGATGATCAAGATTTTGTTTCTGAACGTATAAAAAACCGAAGCAGACAAGTTATCCACTTCGGTGCATAGCGAACGCCTATTCAACGAATAGTGCTAAGCGATTCTAGTGAGGAGATTTGTCGTTCATCACCTTGTAGATGATAAAACCACCATAGAAGAGCATTAAACCTAGGGCTCCAAAGATAACAATCATTGAAGATAGACCTACTGCATTACCAAATAGGAGATCGAGCCAAAAGTCCATGTTTCCTCCGTGTGGAACAAAGTGTGAAGACAAGGATTAAGGTAATTCGTGGTTAAAAAAACAACACTGATCTGGATCAAATGTTGTTATTTGGTTGCGACTTTGTGTCTATTGATGTGTTTTTGCTCACACTTTGTCGCCCGTCGTTGATGTTTTAGGCAAACGAACTTAATTTTTCAAAAAGTTAGCCAAAATGGCTTGCGTTCGGATTAAGAATCCGTAATATACGCCTTCGTTGACAGGCAATAAGCTTGAACAACTTCTCGGTGAATAGCGCAACTTGGTAGCGCATCCCGAGGTTAGGAATAGTGGGACCAGAGGGCGACCCTCTGATACAACGTGTTTCTAACAATCATTATCGGTGAATAGCGCAGCTTGGTAGCGCATCTGGTTTGGGACCAGAGGGTCGGGGGTTCGAATCCCTCTTCACCGACCATATTTAGAAAGCCTGCTTTTTAGCAGGCTTTCGTCGTTTAGGGAACGGGCTTCGCCCTATGGAACGCTTCGCTTGTGGAGTTACGTTCCCGCATCCCGCATTTCGCACCTCAATACTTAAACTCACACCTAGCAATTTGACTAGTGGATAGCTGCTTGACCTTAAATCCATCGGCCTCAAGGAGTTCAAGAACACTTTGCTCGCCGAGTAGATGTAGTGTGCCTACGACTATCACGTATGAGCCGCTCTTTTTTGATGACCAGCTTGGTGCTGAGAGCTGTTTAGCCCAGTCAATGTTTCGCTGAGTGATAAATGCATGCTCAAGCTCGGGAGACATTTCAGTTAACTTACCGAATTCCAACATCTTTTCCTGATCACCCGCTTTCCAACTTTTGATCATACAATCGACAGCTTGTTCTGAATGCTCAAACTCTTCCAGAGCGCTCAGTAAAAACTCTTTCCCTGAGTCAGGTTGTTTTGTCAGCATATCAATCTGAAATTGCAGTGTCTCCAAGCTAAGGACAGGAATATCTTGCGCAGTTGCTTTGTATATTAAGTGTAAATCAACCCCTAATGCTGATTGATAGCCAAGGTATTCGATATGTTTGTTGGTAATAGTCAGTGCGGTTGCCCACGGTGGTAAATCCATTAACAATTTAGAATCAAGATTGAGCAGGTTCGCTAGCCCTTTGAGTTCCCTCGTCTGCTTTTCATTAAGTACATCACTGGTTAAAAGTGTCACAGGTGGGTAGGTTACTCCATGAGTCTTCCTGACATCAGTTTCTATAATCAAGCAGTCGCTTTGTTGTAACGTTTTGATTATGGTCTCAGGAAGCGGGTATAGGTTCTCATCACCAACATGGATTGAGCCAAAAATAAGGTAGTTTAGGTCGCCCTTTTGGGCTTGCCAGTAAAGTGGCTCACTAACAGAGGATGCAGAAAATAAGAGAGTTAAAGTGATAAGCCAAAAACGAGTCATAAACAAAGCTGCCTTACGCAAGTGGATGATTTATTGATTGGGGCTTATTTGAATATAACGATTACAGCTGAGATGTGGTGAGTTTTCTTGATAATTAGCTCCATCTTTAACAAAAGCTGTGATTTATCTCGCGATAGTTCAGATGTAAAAAAGCCCAGCCAATCATCAGTTGGCTGGGCTTGTAGTAACTAGAATGTGACTGTTAAGCGAGTTGCGCTTGTTGCTCTTCAACTTGCTCAGCTTGGCTAACAGGTGTTTCTGCACCATGCATCCAACGTACAAGCGTATTAGCAAACATTAGCAAGATAACGCCAGAAACTGTCGCTGCAATGGCAATACCACCAAAGATTGGTAGTGCGCCTAGTTCACTAACGTGTGAGCCAATTAGGCCTGCAACGTAGTTTGCGATTGCGTTAAAGCCAAACCATGCACCCATCATTAGTGATGCTAGACGTAGTGGGGCAAGTTTAGTTACTAGCGACAAGCCAATCGGGGATAGGCAAAGCTCACCCAGTGTATGGAAGAAGAATGCGCCAACTAACCACAGCATAGAAGTTTTAACGGTAGTATCACCGCCTTGCTCCATCACCGCACCAACCATACACAGGAAGCCAAGGGCTAGGAAGAATAGAGCTAAAGCGAACTTAACTGGTGAGTTAGGTTCTTTAGGTCCAAGTTTTACCCAAAGCGCAGCAAGTACTGGCGCTAAGGTGATAATGAAGAACGGGTTTAGTGACTGGAACCAAGCCGCTGGAACTTCAAAGCTACCGATCATACGGTCAGTGTACTGCTGGGTGTAGATATTCATCAGGCCGCCTGCTTGCTCGAAGCCTGCCCAGAATACGATAACAAATAGGCCCATCACCATGATGACTTTTAGGCGGTCGATCTCTTGTTTGGTCAAAGGTTGCTTTTGCGCTGAGTTCTTTTGCTCAAGGTCACGAGCAGCGGCAGGAACAACACCGATGTCACCAAGCCAAGACCTCGCTAAGGTCATCTGCATAACTAGGCTGATCACCATACCAATACCGGCAACTAGGAAACCTGCTTTCCAACCAAACTCATTAGTTACAGAGCCTGATACCACGCCAGCAATAAGCGCACCTAGGTTAATACCCATGTAGAAAATGGTAAATGCACCGTCACGGCGGTTATCACCTTCTTGGTATAGATCGCCTACCATGGTTGAAATGTTTGGCTTGAATAGACCGTTACCAGCAATAAGCAGTGCTAAGCCCAGATAGAAGCTGTGAGTCGTACTTAGGCCGATCATGTCTGCTGGAAGAGCGAGGGTGAACTGGCCAATTGCCATTAGTGCACCACCAATAAGAATAGAGCGACGCTGGCCTAGAAAGTTATCGGCGAGGTAACCACCGATCATTGGTGTGATGTAAACAAGTCCAGTATAGATGCCGTATAGATCCAGAGCATCTTTAGTCGACCAGCCTAATCCACCGTTCATTGTGGCGTCTGTTAGATATAGGACAAGGATGGCACGCATTGCGTAGTAGGAAAAACGCTCCCAAAGCTCAGTACCAAACAAAAGGAAGAGACCACGAGGGTGGCCAAATATTTGATGATGTTGGTTTGTCATAAATTTTACTAATGTGACTAATTAAAGAATTTTATAAGCCACTACGTATACTACTTAGTTTATTTATCTTCAATAGGGTTAAATATTGGTCAGAGTTATACTTTGATATTAAATGTATAATTTGTAAGTAATTGTTTCTTGATGTGTCTAAAAAATATGTGCTACAAAGTTAGATTTCAATAATGCTAGGGTTGTTTTTACATTACTTTGTCATTGAGTGAGTGTTTTTAGTGTGGTGAAATTTTAACGTGCGAACATAAAAAAGAGGCTCCTAGGAGCCTCTCATGGTGTGTATTAGGGTCAACAGGCCCTAGTGATTAGTACGAATCGTTGTGGACACTTTGAACGGCGCGACCAGACGGATCTGCCATGTTCTTAAATGATTCATCCCACTCAATCGCTTTCGCCGAAGAACAAGCTACTGAAGGGCCACCAGGTACACACTCTGCTGCTGATGGAAGCGGGAACAACTCTTCAAAGATCTCGCGGTATACGTAGCCTTCTTTGGTTGTTGGTGTGTTGTATGGGAAGCGGTATGCAGCGGTTTCCATCTGCTGATCGGTTACTTTTGCTTCCGCCACTTCTTTCAATGTGTCAATCCAGCTGTAACCAACACCATCAGAAAACTGCTCTTTCTGACGCCAAGCAATAGACTCTGGTAAGTAGTGTTCGAAACACTCACGTAGGATGTGTTTTTCCATCTTGCCGTTGCCACACATCTTATCTTCAGGGTTTAGACGCATTGCGACATCAATGAACTCTTTGTCGAGGAAAGGTACACGACCTTCAACACCCCATGCCGCTAGGGATTTGTTTGCACGAGCACAGTCGAACATGTTCAAAGCCAGAAGCTTACGAACTGTCTCTTCATGGAACTCTTTCGCGTTTGGCGCTTTGTGGAAGTACAGGTAACCACCGAAGATCTCATCAGCACCTTCTCCAGAAAGAACCATCTTGATGCCCATCGCTTTGATCTTACGCCCCATCAGGAACATAGGCGTAGAAGCACGGATGGTCGTTACATCATAAGTTTCGATGTGGTAGATAACGTCACGAATAGCATCAAGACCTTCTTGAATCGTGTATGTCATCTCGTGGTGAACGGTACCGATCTGCTCAGCGACTTCACGTGCAGCTTTCAGATCTGGTGCGCCTTCAAGGCCGACTGCAAATGAGTGAAGCTGAGGCCACCATGCTTCTGACTTCTCGTCGTCTTCAATACGCATCGCTGCAAAGCGTTTTGCAACGGCTGAAGTGATTGATGAATCTAGACCACCAGACAGAAGTACACCGTATGGCACGTCTGTCATCAATTGGCGTTTAACCGCAGCTTCTAGAGCTTCAGTTAGTTCTTCTTTGCTGGTTGTGTTGCCTTGAACTGCTGCGTACTCGTTCCAATCACGGATGTAGTAGCGCTGAGGTTCCGCGTCGCCGCTGCCATAGTAACAACCAGGAGGGAATTCGCTCACTGTTTTACATACAGGCACTAGCGCTTTCATTTCTGACGCAACGTAGTAGTTACCATGCTCATCATAACCTTGGTATAGAGGGATAATACCAATATGATCGCGGCCTACTAGGTAGGTGTCTTTCTCTTCATCGTATAGAACGAATGCGAAGATGCCGTTGAGTTCTTCAAGTAGATCCGCCCCCATCTCTTCGTATAGGGCAAGAATTACTTCACAGTCAGAGTCAGTTTGGAATTCGTATTTACCTTCGTAACGGGCGCGAAGTTCTTTGTAGTTGTAGATTTCACCGTTAACTGCAAGGATGTGCTTCTTATCTTGGCTGTAGAGTGGTTGTGCACCACTATTCACGCCAACGATGGCAAGACGTTCATGGGCAAGAATCGCGCGCTCCGATGAATAGATGCCAGACCAATCAGGTCCACGGTGACGTAATTTTTTAGACATTTCCAACGCAACAGGGCGCAGAGCACTCGCATCACTCTTAATGTCTAAAATACCGAAAATC
>NZ_JATABG010000176.1:0-7003 GCF_036533755.1 Vibrio sp. M260118
AAGTGGTGCGCATTCTATTGAATGATTTTCTGCCTTGCAATAGGAAATTTAAAAAAAAACTTCTTTTTCTCCTGATTGGGGTTATTTGTTGAAAATTCGCCCAATTTATCGACAAAAATATCCCGAATGTCGACGATGTCGTTTGCAATCTTGGTCGGTTGTTGTATTTTCGCTGCTCTATCGTGAAACCAAGTTAGGATGACTATGACTCCGTATCTCTCATTTAATCGTCAACAATGGGCAGAATTACGCAATTCAGTGCCGATGACATTATCAGAGAAAGATCTGGTTGAACTGCAAGGTGTTAACGAAGACCTCACGATGGAAGAGGTTGAAGAGATCTACTTACCTCTCGCAAGGCTGCTTAATCTTTATGTCGCAGCAAGGCAAAGCCGTAACTCAGTATTAAACAACTTTCTTGATAATCAAGGTTCCACACCGCCATTTATTATTGGTATCGCCGGGAGTGTCGCCGTGGGGAAGAGCACTACAGCCCGTTTGCTGAAGGCTTTATTGTCACGCTGGGATAACCACCCCAAAGTCGAACTCGTCACCACCGATGGCTTTCTATACCCAAAGAAAATGCTAGATGAACGCGGCATTATGCATCGCAAAGGCTTCCCTGAGTCATATGATATTAAGCGTTTGGTTGAATTTGTCTCCGACGTAAAGGCAGCCAAGCCGAATCTTGAAGTGCCCGTCTACTCACATATTACTTATGACATCACCGATGAAGTAAAAGTCGTTGATAGACCTGATGTTCTAATCATTGAAGGGTTGAACGTTCTGCAAAGTGGTATGGACTACCCACACGATCCACACCGTGTGTTTGTCTCCGACTTCTTAGACTTCTCTTTATATGTTGATGCAGAGAGTAAAACCATTGAACAGTGGTATGTCGAACGTTTCTTAAAGTTCCGCCAAGGCGCTTTCACTCAACCCGGCTCCTACTTTAGCCATTACACCCAACTTAATGAGCCACAAGCAATCGAAAAAGCCCAAAGCATTTGGCAGTCGATTAACGGCGTTAACTTAGACGCCAATATCCTGCCAACGAAAGGGCGAGCCCATTTAATCTTGAAAAAGGGTCAAGATCATAAAGTGGAAGAGGTTTTACTGAGGAAGTAGCGAGGAGCACAAAAATGATTAAGGGTTGGCACTTTGTGCCAACCCTTCTTATTTCAATAGATTAATTCTGTCATCCTCAAGAATGAGGAACGAGTGAGTTGGGGATCTCTGATAGCGAGTTGCAAGCGGATTGAGATTCCCTATTCGCTCCTTCGTCGCTCTCGATGACAGCATATAGAAACGCTCTTATCTCGAAGGGCGCAGCCCGTTCTAAATTCTCGCAGGGCGGAGCCCGCTCTCGGAGCGCAGCGTTCTATCTCCCTTCTGGACCATACTGATTATCACCCTCTTCGCCTTTCAAGAAACCACACTCAGTAAGTATCCAAACACCACACGCCAACGCAACAAATGACATTCCTGCTTGAAGTAGTGATGGTTGAGTAGCCGCCGCGGCTCCACCGACAGGCACTGTCATACGACCAAAAACGAGTGGAATGTTAAGCAGCAGCCACCAGCTCGACTTACCTCGATCATGCCAGCGCTTAGCCGTGATTGCCAAATCAGGTATAAGGATAACAATTAAGAATAGCGGCAAAATCAGGTGCGCCACTGCAGGGAACAGTGCATTCACTCCTAACGCAAAACCTACAATCATCAGATAGTAAACCACATTCCAAATCCAGTATGTTTTACGCCCAATACGACCTTGGAACGAGAACAGTAATTCTTTAATCGACATCATCAATACCTAAACAAAACCAAAACAACCGGGGCGAATCCCGCTAATCTAATTAACTACTTTTTGAAAGCACTCTCTGTCCATATCACGAACGTTAACCGTCAAGCTATGCACATGGCCAGCTTGCTGTTGCAACACTGCCATCAGTTGCCGTGACAACTCCCGCTTCTGCTCTGCTGTTCTTCCGTCCAGCAGCTCAAAGTTAATATGGATGAAATCGACACTATCACCTGCTTCACCAACTAACCAGTTATGGCTACGCAGAGAGCGAGATTTTACCGAGCCAATATCAAATAACCCACACGTTAACGCCACTTGATGCAAGTCTTCAAGCAAGCCTTGAATATTAACGCGATCATCCACTGAACTAGAGTATTCCATTACTAGGTTCGGCATAGCTGTCCTCAAATGTAAGAGAGTTTCACAATAATCAAAAAGTCCAAAACACTATTACCAATTTCTCTACTGAATTCCGAGTCAATTCCTACCGATTTGCTCTATGGATCACTGATACAAAGGAGAATAACACCAGATTTGAGTTGCCACAGCTCAAACCAGTGGCTGATATCCATGTAAGACATGACGGTAATCATGATCTCCCCAATATTATCTGTTATATTCTTACGAAGATTTTTTACATTAATTGATTAAATATGGAGATATTCCTATGCGTCGTCCTGTAGTAATGGGTAACTGGAAACTTAACGGCAGCAAAGCAATGGTAAAAGAGCTGCTAACTGGTCTTAACGCTGAACTAGAAGGCGTTGAAGGTGTTGACGTAGCTGTAGCTCCACCAGCGCTTTACATCGATCTAGCTGAGCAGCTAATCGAAAAAGGCGGTAACAAGATCATCCTAGGTGCTCAAAACACTGACCTAAACAACAGCGGTGCATTCACTGGTGATATGTCTCCAGAGATGCTAAAAGACTTCGGTGCGACTCACATCATCATCGGTCACTCTGAGCGTCGTGAATACCACAACGAATCTGATGAGTTCATCGCTAAGAAATTCAACTTCCTAAAAGAGAACGGCCTTAAGCCTGTTTTCTGTATCGGTGAATCTGAAGCTCAAAACGAAGCGGGCGAAACTGAAGCAGTATGTGCACGTCAAATCAACGCAGTGATCGACGCTTACGGTGTTGAAGCACTAAACGACGCAATCATCGCTTACGAACCTATCTGGGCTATCGGTACTGGTAAAGCAGCAACAGCTGAAGATGCACAGCGTATCCACGCTTCTATCCGTGCTCTAATCGCAGCGAAAGACGAAGCAGTTGCAGCACAAGTAATCATCCAATACGGTGGTTCTGTTAAGCCTGAAAACGCAGAAGCTTACTTCTCACAACCAGACATCGACGGTGCTCTAGTTGGTGGCGCATCTCTAGATGCTAAGAGCTTCGCAGCAATTGCTAAAGCAGCGGCAGCAGCTAAAGCATAATTTTTCTTCTTATTTGAAAAATTCTCATTGAGGTCAGCGCAAGCTGGCCTTTTTTGTGTCAGGCACATCAATCAAGTATCCTACGCTTTTCCACACTAACGATAGTTGTACCGAATGCAGGATAAGCATGGCCTTCTAACAGGTTCGATTCCCCTAGTACTTAGACAGATGACCGTTCCCATGACGTTTGGCATGATTGCGATCCTGATGTTCAACTTGGTCGATACCTTTTTTATCTCCTTGCTTGGTACTGAAGCGTTAGCTGCGATTAGCTATACCTTTCCTGTCACCTTTGCGGTCAACTGTATCACTATGGGAATTGGCATGGGACTGTCGACCAATATCGGCCGTCTGCTAGGGCAAGGTCAATCTACCGTGGCCGCACGCTTCTCCTCTCATGGGTTATTGCTCGCTGTACTGTTAGTTGCTATCGCCTCATCACTGGGTCTATTCACTATTCAGCCCCTGTTTGTCTTTCTAGGCGCAGAGCAATCACTGCTACCTTTAATCCACCAGTACATGGATGTGTGGTATCTCGCAATTCCTCTCTTGGTCATTCCTATGGCGGGCAATAGCGCAATTCGTGCCACAGGAGATACCAAAACACCCGCTAAGATCATGATGCTTGCAGGCCTGATCAATGGCGTGCTCGACCCGCTGCTGATCTTTGGTTACGGACCTTTCCCTGAACTAGGTATTCAAGGTGCCGCCATTGCCAGTGGGTTAAGTTGGCTTGGCGCCTTAATTGGTTCGCTATATGTACTGATCAAGCGTGAAAAGCTACTGGCTCTACCTTGCTCTAAAACATTATGGTCAGATTGGCAAAAGATTCTCAAAATAGGCACTCCCGCAGCACTCTCCAATGCACTTACTCCGTTATCGGGGGCAATACTAATGATGATGTTATCCACTCATGGTACCGCAGCTGTAGCGGCCTACGGTGCAGCGCAAAGAGTTGAATCGATCCTGATCTTGGTACTGATGTCTCTTACCTCTGCATTAACACCATTTATTGCCCAGAACATGGGCGCGAATAATCCTCAACGTAGCTTCGCCGGACTGTTCTTGAGTATGCGCTTTTCTATGGTATTTCAGGCCGGTATCTTCGTTATGATGGTACCACTGAGTATTCCTCTTGCTGCCTTATTCTCTCAAGAGCAAGAGGTTAAAGACCTACTATGGCACTATCTATTGGTTGTGCCCTTTAGCTATGGATTCCTAGGAGTGATGATGATGCTGGTTTCAGGGCTCAACGCACTACATGAACCCATCAAGGCATTTCAATGGAGCTTTATGCGGCTATTTTTGTTTACCTTGCCCTGCGCATGGCTTGGTGGGCAAATCTACCAGATTGAAGGACTGTTTATCGGCATCGCGACAGGTAACATTATTGGCGGTGTTCTCGGCTACTTATACGCACTCAAGCTGAGAGCCCAGCATCTCACCGCTAGCGCCTAAAGCAAAACACCGACATAAAGTCGGTGTTTTAAATTCAGTTTAATTGTGCAAGCTAATCTACAATCGCTAGATCTTCTTCCTCTTCGACCTCTAGCTCAATATCGAGAGGCTCTTGAGAAAGTATCACGCCAGTATTGTCGGCATACAGATAGTCTTCAGGAAGGAAGGTAACACCACCAAAATTCACCGGAATATCGATTTCACCAACACCTTGGGCTGTTGAACCAACAGGTATAGAGGCAATAGCTTGGATACCAATGCTCATATCTTCAAGCTCATCAACCTCGCGAACACAGCCATAGACAACAATACCTTCCCACTCATTCTCTTCCGCAAGAGAGGCCAGCTCAGCATCAATCAATGCACGGCGTAACGAGCCACCACCATCAATCAGCAGCACACGTCCTAATCCATCTTGTTCGAGAATCTCACGGATCAAACCATTGTCTTCATAACATTTAACCGTTGTGACTTGGCCGGCGAACGACGCACTACCACCGAAGTTGCTGAACATTGGCTCGACAACATCAACTTGATCTAGATAAATGTCGCACAAGGCAGAGGTATTGTATTCCATAGTATTCCTTCCCATACCGTTGGTTATCTCCATCGAGTATATAAGGTCATTAAGTCATTGCAATGACATGTATCATTTAACTAGCCAGAGTTTGAGCTATAACCACTCCAGCAAACAATAAGTTAGTCACCATCGAGCACTTAACGATAACTGGCATCATAGGGGCAATGTGCGCTGGTTTCTCTGCAAGCCATACAGCTCGACCATGTTTAAAGGTGACCAGTAAGCTCAATAAAAACGGTAAGCTTATCCATATGGGGCTTGGTTGATGAATCAAATATGTTGCAAAAGCCACGACAGCCCCCGCGAGCAGCGCAAAGTGATACTGCTTAGCGCGCTTCTGTCCGAGACGAACTGCTACGGTTCGCTTACCACACACTTCATCGTTTTCGATATCGCGCATATTGTTGATATTGAGCACGGCAACCGCGAGTAAACCACAACCAATCGCAGGTAAAACGAGTAAAGGTGCAACAATACCCGTGTGAAGGAAATAGGTTCCCGCGACACCCAGTAGGCCAAAGAAGATAAATACTGAAATATCGCCTAAACCAACGTATCCATAAGGCTTATTTCCGACGGTATAAGCGATCGCCGCAATAATGGCGAGAATGCCCAGGCCAATAAAAGCGAGGATACTCTGCAAGCTCTCCAGCGCATACATCACCAATGCTAACCCTGAAACAATGGTCAACACGACATTGATGATCATCGCCTGTTTCATATCTTTCTGAGTCACCGAACCAGACTGAATTGCACGTATTGGACCTAAGCGATTTGCGTTGTCGGTACCTTTAACAGCATCACCATAGTCATTGGCTAAGTTAGACAAAATTTGTAGCAGCGTTGCAGTAACAAAAGCAAGTAGTGCAACAACAAGCGAAAACTGATGAGTGGAATACGCCAATACACTACCCGTAAGAATAGAGACCAATGCCAGTGGCAATGTTTTAGGACGAGCGGCATCAAGCCAAATAATTAAAGACTGTTTCATGAATACCAATTTAGTCACACTTACTTGAACGAGAATTGTGGCACATCAATCCTCTTAGGGAAAAACAAAAAAGGCCACCGCAGTGACCTTTTTCTCAAACTTGACCAAGGTCAGGCTTATTTTACGCGACCGACGTACTCACCAGAACGAGTATCTACTTTGATCACTTCACCGATTGCGATGAATAGTGGGACACGTACTACAGCGCCAGTTGAAAGTGTCGCTGGCTTACCACCAGTACCTTGAGTATCACCTTTTAGGCCTGGATCTGTATCAGTAACTTCTAGCTCAACGAAGTTTGGTGGCGTTACCACAATTGGGTTGCCGTTCCAAAGAGTCAGCATACAAGTGTTGTTTTCTACCAACCACTTAGCATTGTCGCCTACCGCTTTTACGTCTGCAGCGATCTGCTCGAATGTCTCATTGTTCATAAAGTGGTAGAATTCGCCATCGTTATATAGATAATCTAGGTCGATATCCATTACGTCTGCAACTTCACAAGTTTCACCAGACTTAAAGGTTTTCTCTAGCACTTTACCAGAAAGAAGCTTACGAATTTTTACACGGTTGAACGCTTGGCCTTTACCCGGCTTAACGTATTCGTTTTCCAAGATAACGCAAGGCTCGTTATCAAGCATGAGTTTCAAGCCGCCTTTAAATTCATTGGTGCTAACAGTAGCCATTTTTTCCTCTTACATTCTTAGAGCTAAATTCAATGCCGCACATCAT
>NZ_JATABG010000177.1:0-6987 GCF_036533755.1 Vibrio sp. M260118
AGAGAGCCCTATGAGTAATAAAGTCGGTTTAGTTCACAGCCTTCGTGATGGCCAAAAGTACATGGATACTTGGCCAATGCGCAAAGAGCTCAATTTACTATTCCCTGAACAGCGTATTATTAAGGCAACGCGTTTCGGGGTAAAAGTGATGCCAGCGATTGCCGCAATCAGTGTCTTGACTCAGATGGCGTTCAACAATTACCAATCAATGCCACAAGCCGTCATCATCGCTCTATTTGCGATTAGCATGCCGATTCAAGGTATGTGGTGGTTAGGCAACCGTTCTAACACCCAATTACCACCTGCACTAGCTGGTTGGTATCGAGAAATCCATCAAAAAATCGCAGACAGTGGCTTCGCTTTAGAGCCAATGAAGTCTCGTCCTCGATATAAAGAGCTGGCTCAGATCCTTAACCGAGCGTTTCGTCAACTTGATAAATCTGCGTTGGAGCGTTGGTTCTAAGCTAAGAGACGAGTTGCGAGTTTCTAGTTAAAGCGTTGGCACAGCAAGCGATGTGTCGATAATTGCTCGCCACTCGCCACTCGCCACTCGCCACTCGCCACTCGCCACTCAATAAAAAACGCCCACCGAAGTGAGCGTTTCATATCAATTAACTTTCAACATTAGTTGAACATTGCAATCGCTTCTGTGGGTTCTAGGTACTCTAGATCAAAACTTTCTGCGACTTCTTTACACGTCACTTTACCGTGGATAACGTTTAGGCCCTCTAGGAAGCCTTTGTCTTCTAGAAGTGCTTCACGATAGCCTTTGTTGGCAAGTTTAACGATGTAAGGCAGCGTAGCGTTGTTTAGTGCAAACGTAGAAGTACGAGCAACCGCGCCTGGCATGTTAGCGACACAGTAGTGAACTACGTCATCAACAATGTAAGTTGGATCTGCGTGGGTGGTTGCGTGCGAAGTTTCAAAACAACCACCCTGGTCGATTGCAACGTCGACAACTGCCGCGCCAGCTTTCATTTTAGCGATGTGCTCTTTTGTTACTAGTTTAGGTGCTGCGGCACCTGGGATTAGAACTGCACCGATAACTAGGTCAGCTTCTAGAACATGCTTCTCAATAGCATCTTCTGTAGAGTAAACCACTTTTGCGCGACCTTGGAATTCTTCGTCTAGACGACGCAGAGTATCCACGTTGCGATCTAAGATAGTGACATCAGCACGAAGTCCTACCGCCATGCGTGCAGCATTTGCACCCACAACACCACCGCCGACAACAACAACTTTTGCAGGCTCAACACCTGGTACACCACCAAGTAGAAGGCCGCGTCCACCGTGAGATTTCTCTAAAGTTTGTGCACCTGCTTGAATAGACATGCGGCCTGCGACCTCAGACATTGGCGCAAGTAGTGGCAAGCGACCCATATTATCTGTTACAGTCTCATATGCTATACAGACAGCTTTGCTCTTGATTAGCTCTTCAGTTTGTGGAAAATCTGGTGCTAGGTGCAAATAAGTAAATAATATTTGCCCCTCTCGAAGCATAGCTCGCTCGACAGCTTGAGGTTCTTTAACCTTAACAATCATTTCTGCTTGCGCGAAAACGTCAGCAGCGGTAGGAAGTATGGATGCGCCTACAGCGATGTAATCATCGTCTGAAAAACCGATGCCCGAACCGGCATTAGTTTCAACAAAAACTTGGTGACCTTGAGACACTAGCTCGCGAACGCTCGCTGGAATCATGCCAACACGATACTCGTGGTTCTTGATTTCTTTAGGTACGCCAATAATCATCCTGATTCCTCATTTTATATTGGTTGTATTTAGTATGTCAGTTACATTAACTGTTTGTAGGGTAATTCTGTCGAATTAATGTCTAGTATAGATATGGTTGGATAAAATTTGATACTGAATATTAAAAAGTTGTAGTATATTTTTTTGCAAGGAAGTAATAAGGTGGAATAAAAAATGGCAGACAACGATAAGAAGCCGTCCAAGGATCTAGACCGTATCGATCGCAACATTCTTAATGAGTTGCAGAAAGATGGTCGTATTTCGAATGTAGAACTTTCAAAACGTGTGGGTCTTTCTCCTACACCGTGTTTGGAACGTGTGCGCCGATTAGAGCGTCAGGGGTACATTACGGGTTATACAGCGTTGCTGAATCCGCAATACTTAGATGCATCACTACTCGTGTTTGTAGAAATCACTCTCAACCGTGGTGCACCGGATGTATTTGAACAATTTAATACCGCAGTTCAGAAGCTAGATGACATTCAAGAGTGTCACTTAGTTTCTGGTGATTTTGACTACTTGCTGAAAACTCGAGTGTCAGACATGAGTGCGTACCGAAAATTGCTAGGTGACACTCTTCTACGTCTACCTGGGGTAAATGACACCCGTACATACGTGGTTATGGAAGAAGTAAAACAAACTAATCAGTTGGTTATCAAAACTCGCTAACTCAAGTTTGAGTTTCTGCATTAAAGTCTTAATAGCTTTCTATATTCTGACTTTAAGCAATTGGGTTTTGGTCTTTGATATGGTTAAATCGATAGTCCGAGTGGTGATGCCACTCGGACTATTTTTTTCCTAGCTAATCAGAGTAATGTGTCTACTGATTGGTGCTTTTACAAAGATAAAGTTGGTTATGTTCAAAGAGAACAAAAATAAAGTAGAAACGATCATTAAAACGGGGGAGGCAACTTCACCGTCCCGCCTGAGCGGTCCTCAGCGCCTTAAAGAATGCAGTTTGATCGTGATTGTTTTGATTTCAATTTTGCTAGCGGTCGCACTGGCGACGTTTAGCGCCGCTGACCCTTCTTGGTCCCAAACCGCTTGGGGGGGGGATATCAACAATGCAGGTGGCATTGTAGGTGCTTGGCTAGCTGATACTCTTTTCTTTGTTTTTGGCTCTTTGGCTTATGTTATTCCATTTGTGCTTACAGGTACTGCGTGGGCAATGTTAAGAAACAGAGAGGAAGATGACCCTATCGACTTCATGTTGTGGGGGACGCGTCTTCTTGGCCTTACGATTCTAATTCTTACTAGCTGTGGTCTGGCTGATATCAATTTTGATGACATCTGGTATTTCTCGTCTGGTGGTGTGATAGGGGATGTGCTGACCAGCTTAGCTTTGCCAACACTTAATACCCTCGGTTCGACCTTAGTATTCCTGTTCCTATGGGGAGCAGGCTTTACGTTGTTAACAGGCATCTCTTGGCTATCTATTGTTGATTGGATTGGCGAGTGCGCTACGCGTGGTGTTACATCCATATTTAACAAGCTAAGAGGGCGTGAAGATGAAACTCTGCAACCTGACCTCAGTGATTATGACGAGCAGCCAAGTACCTCTGGAGGGGATGAAGACGCGAGCGAAGAGCCTGTACAGAGCAATAGTCCTGAGCAAAGACGCTTTAACATTCATATTCCAGAAGCGGTGGCAGGCGTAGCGGCTGTCTCAACAGCACAAGCTCAGCAAGAGAGTGCTGCTCAACCTGCTTTTGAACAGAGTGCCTCTGTCTATTCTGGGCAAGAAGCCGCTGAGCCTGACTTCGAACGTAACAAACACTTGGGCGCAACAATTGAAGACTTAGAGCGCGCAGCGATGAGTGGTGAAGAGCTGCCTCAAGTTGCAGGCCAAGAACAAAACCTAGCTGAGCCTGAAGCGTCAATCGATCAAGCTCAGGCTGAGCATGTACCAACGGAAGAACAACAGATACCAACGATTGAAAGTACGGATCTACCTTGGAACGAAGAGGTTGTAGAAGAGCAGGTTGCCCAGCCTTCGATTTCGAGCTCTGAGTTGGAGCAAATCTCTTCGGATATCAAGCCAGAAGACGATTATCATGAGCCAGTGATTTCATCCTTTGAGGTGGTAGAAGACGCAGAGGTGGTAGCGGGTACGGCGCAAGTCGTTCCAGAAGATGAAGACGCAGCGGCGCTTAACAACTTGGTCGCAGAGGCACAAGCGAAGGTTGCCGCACAACAGAACCCATTCCTAGTACAGCAAGAGCCGAATCTGCCGAAGCCTGTTGAGCCAATGCCGACTCTTGAGCTGCTATACCATCCAGAAAAGCGTGAGAACTTTATTGATCGTGAAGCCTTAGAACATATTGCTCGCTTGGTTGAGGCTAAATTGGCTGATTATAAGATTCAGGCTACGGTGGTGGATATTTTCCCTGGCCCTGTTATCACTCGTTTTGAGTTGGATTTAGCGCCAGGTGTGAAAGTAAGCCGAATTTCTGGCTTGTCAATGGACTTAGCTCGCTCGCTTTCAGCAATGGCAGTGCGAGTCGTCGAAGTTATTCCTGGTAAACCATATGTTGGTCTAGAGCTGCCGAATATGAGTCGCCAAACGGTGTTTTTCTCCGATGTCGTCGGCAGTCAACAGTTTATTGAATCTAAATCGCCAACAACTGTGGTACTAGGTCAAGATATTGCTGGCGAGGCAGTGGTAGCCGACCTGTCTAAAATGCCACATGTACTTGTTGCCGGTACGACAGGCTCAGGTAAGTCAGTGGGCGTCAACGTCATGATCTTGAGTATGCTCTATAAAGCAACACCGGAAGATGTTCGCTTTATCATGATTGACCCGAAAATGCTTGAGCTGTCGGTCTATGAGGGGATTCCTCATCTTCTTTCTGAAGTAGTTACCGACATGAAGGATGCGTCCAATGCACTGCGTTGGTGTGTGGGAGAGATGGAGCGCCGCTACAAGCTGATGTCAGCACTTGGTGTTCGTAACATCAAAGGCTTTAACGATAAGCTAAAAATGGCAGCAGAAGCGGGTCACCCTATCCATGATCCACTTTGGCAGCCGGGTGACAGTATGGACCAAGAGCCACCGTTGCTTGAGAAACTGCCTTACATTGTTGTGATTGTCGATGAGTTTGCCGACTTGATGATGGTGGTGGGTAAAAAGGTAGAAGAGTTGATTGCCCGTCTCGCACAGAAAGCTCGAGCAGCAGGTGTCCACCTCATCCTAGCCACTCAGCGTCCATCGGTGGACGTCATTACTGGCTTGATCAAAGCGAATATTCCAACTCGTGTTGCCTTTACGGTATCGACTAAAACTGACTCGCGGACCATTCTTGACCAAGGTGGCGCAGAATCGCTATTGGGTATGGGTGACATGCTTTACTTACCACCGGGTTCTAGCCATACGATTCGTGTTCACGGTGCGTTTGCTTCTGATGACGATGTACACGCAGTGGTGAATAACTGGAAAGCCCGTGGTAAGCCAAACTACATTGATGAGATTACCAATGGTGACCAAGGCCCTGAGGCGCTTCTGCCTGGAGAGAAGCCTGAAGGGGAAGAAGATATGGACCCGCTATTTGATCAAGTGGTTGAGCACGTAGTGCAATCCCGTCGTGGTTCAGTATCGGGCGTTCAGCGTCGCTTTAAGATCGGCTACAACCGTGCTGCACGTATTGTCGAGCAGTTAGAGGTTCAGGGCATTGTTAGCGCTCCTGGTCACAATGGTAACCGTGAAGTATTGGCTCCAGCTCCAGGGCGTGAGATGAATTAGGGGGTGGGAACGGGCTTTGCCCTTCGAGAACACTGCGGTCCGAGAATCGAGACCGGACTGTCTCCGTTGGACAAAACTGTCATTCCTTAGAGTGACGAAGGAGCGAGTAAGGAATCTCCGGAAGCTGTTCCACTTGTTCGAAGAGATCCCCAACACAGTCGTTCCTCCCTCTTGAGGATGACGGTAATAAAAACAAAGGGTTGACGTTTATACGTCAACCCTTTGTTTTTCTGTTCGTTGCTCGCTATTTCTCTTTCACAAACTGTGCGATGACAAAGGGTACTAGCGCAATTAAGTAACCCGCGAAGATGATCACTAGCCACTGAGGCATCGACAGGTCTAGGAATTGCCAAACTATCTTACTGCAATCGCCGTACGCTTCGAACAGCCATGGTGCCCACTGGTTGAGTGGTGCCCAATCTGGGAAGGTGACGAACAAATCACAGGTTTTAAATGGTGATGGGTTGAACTGGTAGTCAACGTGCTCAAGGGAAAGGAGTAAGCCTTGGTATGCAGTCGCGCCCCAAGCCGCAAAACCAACCCAGCGGAAGATAGGATTGCTTGGAGCAATTAAACCGACGATGGCAGCCGCACCTAGTCCCAACATAGCGACACGTTCATAAATACACATAACACAAGGTGCAAGCATCATGACGTGTTGAAAAAATAGCGCACAAGCTTCGAAAAGGAGGACACTCGTCAATAGTAACAACCAAGAGAGTCGCCCTGTAGAAAAAGTCTTTAAAGTGGATAGAATGTTCACGCAGATATCCTGTAATAAAAAAGCTCTGAATATTCAGAGCTTTTTAGCTTGGAAAAGTTTCGGTATCAACTAAAACTTTAAATTATTGTCAATTAATGGCCACCTGAGACTGCAGGAGTTAAGTCACCAACGTGATGGGCAATCCATCCTGCGTCATAGAACCATGCTGTCATAGGTTCGACTAAGAATACGATGCCTGCTAAGCCAACTAAAGCCAGTACGATAGTGTATGGTAGTGCCATGATAACCATGCGGCCATATGACAAGCGAATTAGTGGGGCTAGGGCAGATGTTAGTAGGAACAGGAAGGCCGCTTGGCCGTTAGGCGTCGCAACAGATGGCAAGTTAGTACCTGTGTTGATAGCGACCGCTAGTAGGTCAAACTGGTCACGAGAGATGATTCCATCAATCAATGCCGTTTTGACTTCGTTGATATATACCGTACCAACAAATACGTTATCAGACACCATGGATAGTAAGCCGTTCGCTACGTAAAACAGAGCGAGTTGTGTGCCTTTGTCTTCCACGTGAAGTACCGCATCGATAACCGGCTTAAACAATTGCTGGTCAATAATGACCGCCACAACAGCGAAGAACACGGCTAATAGTGCGGTAAACGGAAGCGCTTCTTCAAAAGCTTTACCCATTGAGTGTTCTTCAATGACTCCAGTAAATGCGGTTGCCAAGATAATAACCGAAAGGCCAATTAGACCGACTGCTGCTAAGTGTAGCGCGA
>NZ_JATABG010000178.1:0-16256 GCF_036533755.1 Vibrio sp. M260118
GGATTCGATCTTGAGGCATTCCTAGCTCAACTAAGCTCTTTCTTATTCTACTTAAATGCATATCTAAGCTTCTGTCATAAGGGCTGAAATCTCTTTCTAATACCATTTGGTATAAGTACGGTTTGCTTTGTACCGAACCGTAGTTTTGAACTAGCGTCCAAAGGAGTTTGAACTGAATAGGGGTGAGCATCACTTTTTGGCTTCCATTGACAGTCACCTCATGTGCGTTGCGATCTAGCTTGAGTTCGCGATGTTCCAAATATCGACTTGAATCTGGGTTTTGGTTCATCCCTGCACGGCGGAGGATAGCTTCGATTCGAAGGCTTACTTCAGTAAAGTTGCAGGGTTTACTAATGTAATCATCAGCGCCAAACCTAAGTCCTCGGATACGGTGTTCTTCTGCACCATACGCTGTCAACATGATTACTGGGGTGTTTGAGTGGGCTCGAATGTAGTTAAGTAATCCAAATCCATCCACTTGAGGGAGATTAATATCAAGGATAATCAAATCGAATTGCTGTTGGCTTAACGTGGTCAACGCTAAGGCTCCACACTGTATGTTAGAGACTTGGTAACCCTGTTTACTTAGCAACGCTGTCAGTTGCCCGTTGAGAAGAGGGTCATCTTCAACGAGCAAAATACTTGGATTGAGCTGAGATTCACTTGTTTCTCTGTGTTCGAAGTGCGTAGGGGAGTAGCTACTTTCCAACATAGACAAATCCTTTTATTGATAATTATTTTCATTATCAATAAAAGCAGGGCGGCTTTCAATATGATCGCTGAGATTATTACTCGACAGCTAAATGGCTAAATAGTTAAACGGACAAGGCGCCAACGTAACAAACGGCAAAAGGAACATTGAGTTTGATAAACTCCCTAAACCACCGCCACTGGTTATCTTGAAGTTTGTCTCCGGGGCCTTTAACTTCAATCCATTCAAACTCGCCATCTTTAAACGCGATAAGGTCTGGCATTCCGCTCCGGTAAAGCTTGAGATCCGTCAGCATCACCTTAAACAACGAAACAACAAGGTTGCGGGGGATATGTTTAATACAGCTTTGAAGTAACTCCAAGCTAAACCCAGACCAATGAACAAAAGGGTTAGCGACACCAAACTTCGCTTGGTACGTTTGTGTAAGATTAGCGAGTCCAGATATGGAAATGTCGTCAAATACTTGGTCGATTAGCCCTTGGCGCTTGCTGGCAAAATCGCTGTGATAAAGGTCTAACGGACGATACTGGTAGCGATTAATAAAAGCCCCTTCAATGGGTGCGAACAGAATATCCCAAAACGCTAATCCAAATAAACCATTAAGTAACAGGTTCTCACTATAGAAAACCTGATAGCCTAATTGCTCAAAATGCGCTTTGACTGCTAGCTCGACCCTCTGTTGGGATAGGTCTAATTTAAGTTGGTACTCTTTAATTGTCGGTTTTGCTGCACGTGGGACACGTTGGCCGAGCTTTCTTTTAACCCTATCCGCTAGTTTGGTTGCGACTTCCAGTTCAGCGACGTCGTTGGGCGATTGAATAATTGTAGTGACAACGTCACGCATTGCATCAGTTTGGTCTAGCTTGTCATAAATGCGCGCTTGGCGTTCACGTGAAGGTGGCAGTGACGTTTTATTAAACCAATCCAGCGCTTCAGTGTGCTTCCCTAATCGTTCTAGGTCACGGGCAATGTCGTTAATTAGGTGTTGGCGTTTTCTTTCAAGGTAAGGATGCTCAATAGGACGCTCAAGCTTGGTTAGTATATTGAGTAGCGAGTCGGCATCTTTTCTATCTGAATCAAGATAGTGTGATTGTACCTCAGACAGTTCAAGAAGTTGGTTTAGCTCAGTTCGGCTAGCGAAAAAGCGCCTCTCTTTGCTGAGCTGATAGTTTTCAAATTGATGTAAACCTAAGTCATCTAGAACAAATTGGCTAAGGTCTTGATGAGTGTTAGCAAAGAATAGAGCGAGCAGTACCTTGATGACCGTCGGCTGCTGGAGTTTTACTATGGTAAACGGAAGTTGCGCAAAACGAGTGAATTTCTCAACCGGAACTCGCGCGATAATTTGATCTTTACGCAGCGACTTATCATTGATGGCAAATAGAGTGGTTATCTCTGGTTTGGTTAATAGCTCTCTGGCTAGGGTATCTGAGCAAACATCGCCATTAATAGTAGCGAAACCTTCCCCATCTAGGGTTTTAAGGTGGGGGAGTACCTCGCCTATTTCACCATAGCGTAATTTATCAGAACGGAACCATTCACCTTTACGAGAAAGAAGGCGTACCAGCAGGCACTGAGCCGGTTTGGCGAGCTTTTCGAAACGCGATATCCATTCATGTTCTTCTTCGGTGAGCAGGTCTGGGTACCACTCTAAAGCATGCTTGGTAAGTTTGGTGAAGTTAGTCAGATAATAATCAGGCGCAAGTTCGATAGGGTCAGGCATAACGGCTAGATACAAAAAAGGCTCAACCCTAAGGTTAAGCCTTTTCGCTAGTAATTCAATATATTAAGCGTTTTTAAGCTCAGCAATTTTCGCTTCGGATAGAGGGCGAGTCACAAACGCTAGCACGATACAAACAGCCATCATTACTGCAGAGATAGTGTAAGCCAGGCCATAACCTTCGCCGTTAGTCATAGAGAAACCAACAACTGCAGCACCGATTGCACCACCGATACCCCAAGCTGTGTATAGCACACCGTAGTTAGTACCGTAGTTCTTTAGGCCATAGAATTCAGCGGTTAGGGTTGGGAATACTGCTAGAAGTGTACCGTAGCCCACTGCCGCGATAGCCGTACCAATGATTAGTGTGAACTCAGACTTAAACGTAGCAAATAATACCATGTTTACGCCCTGTAGAACGAAGGCTAGAAGTAGAGTGCGTACGCCGCCGATCTTGTCTGCAAGGATACCTGCAGCAACACGACCGCCTGAGTTAAACACCGCTAGGATAGACGCTAGGTAAACCGCGTTTGGCAGGTTAGCTTGCACGCTTGCGATAGTCGTGATGTTACCGATGATCATTAGACCAACAGAAGCAGCGAACGCGTACATGATCCACAGAGAGTAGAACTGAGGCGTTTTTAGCATTGCTTTCCAAGTTAGGTCGTCAGATTTTTTAACCGCTTTAGGTGCTTGGCCTTGCTTAACTTTTGGTTCAGCAGGTGTGTAATCAGCTGGTGGGTTGTTGATTGTCGCTGCCAGAGGAACAGCAATCACAAGTACGCCAACACCTAGAATCATAAAGCTTGTTTGGATGCCCATGCTAGTGATTAGCGCTGAAGTCACTGGTGCTAGGTAGATAGCAGCAAGACCAAAGCCTGCGGCGATAATACCGTTAACCATGCCTTTCTTAGACGCGTGGAACCACTTCATCGCAGAAGGAGACAGACAAGCGTAACCAAAACCGATACCCGCACCAGTGATAACACCAAAGGTAATGTTTAGCATAAGTGGTGAATCGACAAAGCCAGATGCGATCATACCTAGACCTGTTAGTACAGTACCTAGGATAAGGATCATGCGTGGACCCATGCGGTCTTGTAGGATACCAGCAACCAGAAGACAGATAGAGAAAGTGATCGTTGCTGTTGCGTAAGGCGCTGAAGCTTCAGCCGCGCTCCAACCTGACTCGGTCACTAATGCTTTGTTGAATACACTCCAAGCATACAGGATGCCAAGACAAAGGTTGATACAGAATCCCGCTAGCAGGATGCGCATAGCTTTATCAATCTTGCTCATTTTTCTTCTCGTTTGTCCTCAAGAGAGGATCGGTTAACAGGTCAATTGCTCAAATTAAGTTTGCGTTTATCAACATAAAGCGCAATGGGCGCGAATTATAACCGAATAAAGTGTGATTGGAATCTCTTTTTCAACTTATTTTAATATTTCTCCAATCTTGTTGAGTATTTGTGTCTGGCGCTTGTTTGAATGGTGCTTGAGGTAATGGTTATCTAGAGAGGTATAACTGACCCTAGTTTCCGATTAGAGCCGGGATACCTGGAAGTTGACCTACAAGAGCAAGTGAACCCACACAAATGACAAACGCTAGACCCGGAATTAGGTACTTATCTTTTGCCGAAAGCTCTTTTGCTCTCTCGTGATCACCAATTAGGCCCATGTTATCGAGCAGCATTGTCGTTGCCCAGCCAAACACAGGGTTTACGAATGCACAAGCGAAAATACAGATACCTGCGCTTAGTGAATCTTTATGCTTGTGGATCATCTGCATACCGGCTTCTAGCAGTGGTAGGAACACACCAACAATTAGTGCTACGCGTAGAACAGGTTCCCACATTGCTAAGTCCATCGGGTAGCCGATTACCGCCGCAGCAATACACATAACGCCAGTCAGTAAGGCACCTCCAGGGATTGGACGTTTGGCAATCGCCGCTGGGATCATGTAAGTACCCCAAGAGGATGCTAGGTTACCACCACCGAGGAAAGAACCGATACCTTGACGGATTGAAGCAACCATCATGGTGTCATCGACGTCCATTAGAACGCCTTTCGCTTCTTTCGGGTAATTAAGTTCTTGGAAAACGCGGTGACCTAAGTAGTCTGGAGACCACATTGCAACAGCCAGTAGCGCAAATGGCGTTACCGCAATAAAGTGCTCTAGATTTGGCCAACCAAGTTGCCAACCAGTGTCTTCACCCCACCAGTAGAACGGGCTGAAGTGTGGTAAACCCGGCTCGGTAGTAAAAGCGAAATCTGCCCCTAGTACATAAGCAACGATACCCGCGATGAGAGAGCAGAGTGGGATTGCCAACCAGCGCTTGTTGATCTTAGCTAGATAGGCGTAAACCGCTAGAGTGACACCGATAACCGCAAACGAAATGTAGCCTTGATCAGTGCTCGCAGCCCACGCTTCGGTTTTATTTATTTGACCAATCAGACCGACCGCACCTAAATAGATCAGCAAGCCACCCCTTACACCAACGCCAGTAAGCGTCATTAGTTTTGAACCGCCCTTGGTATAAGCGAGAATAAAACCAAACATACATACCATGATACCCAGAGCGAGTGGGTGTCCACCCGCAGCCGCAATCAAGGGTATCAATGGAATCATAGGGCCATGAGTACCCGCCAAATTCGAGTTCGGGTTTAAAATAGCGGAAAACAGGATGACAAATAGAGCGCCAGCGATCAGTAGTTCATAACGAACGTTTTCTGCGACGAACTCCGGTGATAAGCCAAATTGCGCTGCAAATACGGCTACCATCGCGGTCACCATGACCACTTTACCAATGGTTGCCGCTAGTGCAGGTACGAGGTCTTCAAGTTCGACACTGTAATCGCGCGAAGGTAAGTGAATACCCCAACGTCGAAAATTCATAATTTTTAGATCGTGGTTGAGAAACTCTTCTCGGCTCTCAAATTCATGCGCTTTTTTACGCATATCTCTGTAAAAGGTTTTACTTTTGTTAGACATTTCGTCTTCCTTTGGTGTGAGTCGAAGTTGAACCATGTCAATGAGTGCTCCACTTACACTTGGTATACTGACCTTCGATCAGTACGAGACGACATCCCAGACGCTACCAAGTACCTTATCTTATTGAAAAGGCGGGGCAAACACGGATTCACTTCGTTGATGACGACAAGACAACTCTTGGGCATCTTGTCAAAAATCACGTCAAAACAATGGGCTCATACTAGAAAACGGGATTAGTGCGATTATTGATTTCGGTTAACTAACGCGTTGAAGCGATAGCCTGAGTGATTGTGTTGTAATAAAAATGCTACGCACTGCACACTTTTGATTGTTTTATCAATATGCAAAGGAATGACTAAAAATCGATGAAAATTTCTGAACATGCCGATCGCACAGAGCAACTCTACGGAATTCGAGGAGAAGATATTCATCGATGGATTGATGGTTTTTTTGATTACAATGGTGAAGAGCATAATGACACCATGGCGAGAGAGGTTGAGTATGATCCCTACTCTCACCGAAGGTTTCGTCACTGCAAAGAGGCGTTGGCGGAAGCGATCAAAGAGTTTGGTGATTGTTACACAAGCAGTGAAATTAGGAATGTATTTGAAACCCATATCCGTGACGATTACCACGGTTATCTGCCTACTCGCACCGATTTTGAAAATGGTTCTTTTACTGCCAAGTACCACGATACTTGTCACGAGGCCGAGTTAGGTGAGGTCTTGGATGAAAGCGAACTTGCGGATTATTTCAGCGGCTTAAACGCCGTGCATAGTGACCAACAATCTCCCTTCAACCGATTTGGGTTGCGGATAGTTTTACCCACGGTGAGTGCGATTGTGTTGTTCGTGACGGCTATCTTTTATCTAATTTTGCCCTTAGTTGAAAAGTCGATGGTCGACCAAAAACAACTGATGCTCAAAGAACTAACTTCTTCGGCGGTAAGTGTGGTTGATAGTTATATTCAGCTTGAGCAAAGCGGCGCGCTCAGTATGCAAGAGGCGCAAGAACAGGCGGCCGAGAAAATTAAAACCATGCGTTATGGTCCACAGAATAAGGACTACTTTTTTATTACTGATATGCACCCACGCATGATCATGCACCCATATCGAGGCGACCTAACGAATCAAGATCTTACCCACCGCTTTGAAAATGAGAGCAGTGATGATTATCCGATCTTTGTTGAGATTGTTAAGTTAGTCAAACGCTCACATGAAGGCTACTTAGAGTATCTTTGGCAATGGAAAGATGACGAGACAATTACTGCGCCTAAAATGACTTATGTCGAAGGAGTAGAGGAGTGGCAGTGGATTGTCGGCACCGGGGTTTATCTTGAAGATGTACAACAAGAGATCGATCGCTTAGAAAGCACGCTTTATCGAGTGTTTGTGGCAATTACAGTAGGCTTAGCGCTGATTCTGTTTTATGTCATGGCGCAATCGAAAGGAATTGAACGTCGTAAACTGCGCGCGGAAATGGCATTGCATGAGGCAAAAAACCGTTACAAAGCCTTGGTCGAGTCGTCAAATGAGGGCTACATTCTAGAAGCCGATGGTAAGATTGTTTTCTCGAATACTCGTCTTCATCAACTCCTTGGTTACACGGATACAGAGCTCAAGTCGAAGACGATTTGGCAAGACCTATTTTCTAGTGCCGCTCAAAACAGCCAAGTATTGGAGCACCTGCTACAGCTCTTTCAGCATGAGGCGGAGCCTGCAGAATTTGAGGCGCAAATTGTCACGAAAAGTGGCCGTGAAATAGACATTATCCTCAGTACTTCGCGGATCTTCCTGTCGGAAAAACTCGGCCATGTCATTTCTTTTCGCCCTATTGTACGCAAAGTGTATGGCGGCAGTTTTAGTTCTACGAGTCCTAGTGGTAACTATCACAAAACTGGCGCCAGTATTGTCTCAGACATTGAAACCGGAGATAGCCATAGCCATGTCATTGAGTCGCTCAACCGACTAACGGACCTGATCCGTGAAATGATCGCATCAGGCTCGCGTCCTGACCATTTGCGTCAACTGATCGGTAGTACTTATGACGCTGCCATCTGCCGCTTTATCGAGTTAACCATAGAAGAGATTGGTGAACCACCGGTACCATTCTCTTTCTTATCGTTTGGCAGCAACGCTCGCCACGACATGACGCTGTTCTCCGATCAAGACAATGCGATTGTGTTTGAAACACCCGATGACCAAGACCTTAAAGCCACCCGACGTTATTTCCTTCATTTGGCAGAGAAGGTGTGTGCGATGCTGAATCAGGCGGGATATCGCTATTGTGAAGGTCTGATCATGGCATCAAACCATCAATGGTGCTTAAGTGAGAAAGAGTGGCAGGCTAACTTCACACGTTGGGTGGAAGACGCTTCACCAGATACGATTTTAGAGCTCAATGTATTCTTCGATATTCGCTCAACATTTGGTGACGTAAGACTTGCGGATGGCATTCAAGCCCATATTCAAAGTTTGTTAGAGAAGCAGCCCGATTTTCTGGTTACCTACGCACAAAACTGTTTGGCACACACAGTTCCACTGGATAGTGCAGGTGAGCTAGTGACTGAGCAGCACGAAGGGCGTGAAGTGATTAACCTTAAGGATTGTTTGCGGCCAATGGAGATTTTTTGTCGACTGTATGCACTGAAACTCGATATCCGCGAGAGCAATTCTATTCAGAGACTAAAGGCCATTTTGGCTGCTCAAGAAATTGATACTAAAACTTATCGCGAGATGGTGTATATCTTCGATCATATCTGGCAACTGCGTTTTATGAATCAGATCATCGAGTACAGCGATTTAAGACTAATCAACGACATGTTAACTGTCTCTGAGCTAACGATTCTTGAGCAGCAGAATTTCAAGAATGTGCTGCAGCGAGTTTCCATGTTCCATGATAAGGTGCAGCAAGACTTTAGGCTGTAACTACATCGCGGTATAGTTTGGGCCACCGCTTTCTGGCGGAACCCAAGTGATGTTTTGCGACGGGTCTTTGATGTCACATGTTTTACAGTGCACGCAGTTAGCTGCATTGATTTGTAGCTTGGTTTGACCGTTGACTTCAACCACTTCGTAAACTCCAGCTGGGCAGTAACGTTGGCTTGGTTCATCAAACAAGGTTAAATGCTGAGTGATGGGGATTCGCTGGTCAGCTAGGATGAGATGGCAAGGCTGATCTTCTTCATGAAAGGTTGAAGAGAGGTACACCGAAGAGGCTTTGTCGAAGCTGAGTTTTCCATCGGGTTTTGGGTAGACTATGGGCTTGCAACGAGAACGTTCATACAAGGTTACATAGTCAGCTTGTGGGTCTGTGATATCCCAGCTTGACGTTCCGCCCGTTAGTTTATGCCAAATGTTTTGTTCAAATAGGCTCAGTGCTCCGCCTGCTAGCAAACCATATCTATGAATCGCACCGCTAAAGTTGCGATGTTGATTGAGTTCTTCGTACAGCCAAGAATGACGGAAGAGTGACTCATAGTCTGCTTCTCGGCTTTGCGTATTGATTGCCTCAAACACGGCTTCAGCGGCTATCAATCCGGATTTCATCGCAGTATGGCAACCCTTGATTTTTGCTGAGTTAAGTGTGCCGGCATCACATCCAATTAATAGTCCACCACTAAATTGTTGCTTGGGAAGCGATAACAGACCGCCTTTCGCGATCGCTCGTGCGCCGTAGGCAATCCGTTCTGCCCCTTCGAGGTATTGTGCAAAGCTAGGGTGGTGTTTAAGCCGCTGAAACTCATCAAACGGACTGAGATAAGGGTTGCTGTAGTTGAGATCAGTAATTAGGCCAACCGCAATAAGATTCTCTTCTAAGTGGTATAAAAATCCTCCGCCAGTCGCGCCTGATTCAGTCAGAGGCCAACCTGTGGAATGCACCACTAACCCCGGTCGATATCTTGAGTCCTCATCGGGCAACTTCCAGACTTCTTTAATGCCCAATGCGTAGTGTTGTGGCTGGCGGTCTTTGTTGAGTTTAAAGTGTCTGATCAGCTGTTTTCCTAAGTGGCCACGGGCGCCTTCGGCAAAGATGGTCTGTTTGGCGTTGAGTTGAATACCCGCCTGAAAGGTCGACTTTTGCTCGCCGTTTTTGTCGATTCCCATATCTGCGGTTATCACTCCCGTGACCTCTCCGCTAACTGGGGCGCTAAGCTGTTGCCAGCTTGGAAATAGTTCATTGAGCGCTTTGGTTTCAAACACCGCTCCAGAGAGAATATGCGCGCCAACTTCAGCACCTTTTTCGATCACGCAGATAGATAGTGGTTGTTCAGATTGCTGAGACAGCTGAGCCAGTCGACATGCCGCACAAAGCCCTGCAGGACCTGCGCCTACAATCACAACATCAAAGTCCATGCTTTCTCTTTCCATCTTGCTCGACCTTTAGTTTTCCGTGCAGCCTGTTACTAAATATAGTTACAGTTGACGTAAACGTAAACTTTACTAAGCTCAAACTACACACCCAGTTATTGGAGCGAGTAATGAAAGTACTGGTAGCCATTAAACGTGTTATAGACCCATACACCAAAGTTCGAGTAAAGGCAGACAATTCAGGGGTTGAGACTGCGAACGTCAAAATGACGATCAACCCATTTTGTGAAATTGCCGTTGAGGAAGCGATTCGACTCAAAGAGTGTGGAGTGGCCAGTGAGGTGATTGTTGTTTCTATTGGTATTGCGAATTGCCAAGAACAGCTAAGAAGTGCCCTTGCTCTCGGTGCTGACAGAGCGATTCATCTCGATACAGAGCAGTTTTGCCAACCTTTGGCTATCGCGAAACTGCTTAAAGTGGTTGCTGAACGTGAAGAGGCGCAACTTATCCTACTTGGCAAACAATCTATCGATAGCGACAACAATCAAGTCGCTCAGATGCTCGCTGGACTGCTAACTTGGCCACAGGCAACGTTCGCGTCCAAACTAAAGGTGGAAGGTGATTCTGCTGCCGTAACTCGTGAAGTGGATGGTGGATTAGAAACCCTTCAACTGACTCTGCCTGCGGTGGTCAGCACTGATCTTAGATTAAATCAGCCTCGCTATGCCTCACTACCTAACATCATGAAAGCGAAGAAAAAACCTTTAGAAGTCATTGATGTGTCATCACTGTCTGTTGAAATATCGTCTTCGCAGCAGACTCTAAGTGTTGTCGCACCTACGAAGCGCGAGGCGGGTGTAATGGTTGGCAGCGTGGCTGAGTTAGTCGACAAGCTAAGAAATGAAGCTAAGGTCATCGACTAAGGAGATGAGTTATGAGTGATGTTAAAGTCTTAGTTCTAGTCCAGCATGATGGCACTGCGATAGCGGCGGATACTCTCTCAACTATGTCGGCAGCAAAGTCTTTGCTCGATGTCACGGGTGGGGGAGACGTTGATGCTTTAGTGATGGGCGGTGAACTTGGTGATTTAGTTGAACAATTAAAGCAATACTCGGCATTCAATCGTATTCTGGTTGCGGACCATATCGCATATAAAGATGGGTTAGCAGAGAATTGTGCTGAGTTACTCAAGCAGGTTGCCAGTGACTATAGCCATGTACTGGCTCCAGCAACGACATTCGGTAAGGATTTGCTACCAAGGGCTGCGGCACTGTTAGATGTGGATCTGCTGTCGGAGGTTATTGAGATTGAAAGCGCTGATACAGTGCTGAGGCCAATATATGCAGGCAATGCGCTTGCCAAGGTTTGCACTAAAGATCCGATTAAATTGATGACGATACGGTCTACAGCATTCGAGAAAATGCAAACTGGTGGCCGTGGTGAGTCAGACGTCATAACGCTAGATACTGTGATTCAGAGCCACAACACTCAGTTAGTCAGCAGAGAAAAAGAGCAATGTGATAGGCCAGAGCTAACCAACGCTGAGGTGGTGATATCAGGTGGCCGTGGAGTCGGCAGTAAAGAGAACTTTGCCATGATTGAACACCTAGCCGATAAGCTCGGCGGAGCGATTGGCGCATCAAGAGCAGCGGTGGATGCTGGCTTTGTCACTAATGATCTACAGGTGGGGCAAACTGGTAAAATCGTCGCGCCTAATCTGTATATTGCAGTAGGTATATCGGGGGCGATTCAACACATTGCTGGGATTAAAGATTCAAAAGTGATTGTTGCAATAAATAGCGACCCAGACGCGCCAATATTTGAAATCGCTGATTATGGGCTCGTCGGAGATTTATTCGAGATCTTGCCTGAGTTGATTGACTCGGTTTAGTTGCCGAGTCGGTGTAAAACTTAAGGGAGCACGATTTGGTGCTCCCTTTTTATTGCTAATGGTTAGTCGGTTGGTTTTTGCAAATGCTCGACGAGCTTCTTGGTAAACCGAGCGGCTTCGCCACCAGTACAGGCCCTGTGGTCGAAAGTAATCGACAGCGGCATGACCTTGACCGAAACAGGTTGATCATCTTTCAAGATTAAACGCTCGATGATGCGGCCTGCGCCAACAATGGCGACTTGCGGGGGAGAGACGACAGGAGTGGCGAAAATCCCAGCAATTGCACCAAAGTTAGACAGGGTTATGGTCGCGTTCTGCAGGCTTTCTCTACCAATTTTACGCGCTCGAATTCCTTTGACAGTCTCATCGAGCCAACTGCGAATCTGCTCTTTGTTAAATTTATCGGCATGCTTAAGTACGGGCACGTAAAGCCCGTGGCTGCTGTCTACGGCGATGCCGATATTTACGTTGCTATGCACGCAGCGAGTCATGGTCTCGGCGTCAAACCAAGCGTTAAGGGCTGGCTCTTGTTTGCAGGCGTAGACTACGGCTTTGATAAGACGGCTAGAGATGTCTTCGTTTGAACTCCCCCCCCCTAAGTTAGCCTCTTCGGTAATGGTCACCGCTGCGACATGATGATGAGATTCAGACATGGTCGAAACCATGGTTCTTCGAGCACCTTTCAGTACCTCTGTGCCAGGGCTTTGTTCGCGGGCTTCATTGTAGATGTCGTTGTCGGTGATCATGCCGCCGGGGCCACTTCCTTTGACTTTATTCAGCTCTACGCCAAGCTTTTTCGCAAGCAGTCGTGCAGAAGGTAAGGCCGTGACCAACTGTTCTGTGGAAGGGGCATGGGTACTGCCTATCCAGAAATCATCAACATCGACCTGATGAGAGATTTGGGAAACATTGCCGACAACGGTCGCAGCATCGTGTTGTGTGGTTTGAGTGGCATTCGAGCTTACCAGCTCAGGTTGTTCTTCTATCTCAAGGAGCAGTGCGCCTATGTTAATCACATCGCCTGCTTCGCCATGGCGACTGACAACCAGACCCGAGTAAGGAGCCGGTACTTCAACAACCGCTTTGGCGGTTTCGACGGTTAATACAACTTGGTCGAGTTCGACGGAATCGCCAACGTTAATGTGCCATTCAACGATTTCAGACTCGGCTAGACCTTCTCCGAGGTCAGGTAATAAGAAGCTTTTCATTTCCAACCCTCCACCAGCTCACGTGCAGCCAGCACAATATCTTGCTCCTGGATCATGAAGTAATCTTCATTGCGGTAATAAGGCATAATGACGTCGAATCCGGTCAACCTTCGTGGCGGTGCTTTGAGCAAACACATTGCATGTTCAGCGGTTCGTGCCAATATCTCTGCACCAACACCACAGGTTTTACTTGCCTCGTGTACGACCAAGAGTCGGCCCGTTTTTTCTAGTGATTTGAGTATGGTATCCATATCGATAGGCTTAATTGAAGCAAGATCAATCACTTCGGCCTCGATGCCTTGTGAGGAAAGGGTTTGAGCTGCTTGCAGCGATTCAACAACACAGGCACCCCATGTAACCAAGGTGATATCGCGTCCTTTTCTTAAGGTAAAGCAGGTATCAAGGGGAAGTGCTTCGCCGCTATTGACGACTTCGAATTTCACAGTGCGATAGATGCGTTTGGGTTCGAAGAACATCACCGGGTCGTTGCTACGAATGGATGCGAGCAATAACCCATAGGCGCGTTGTGGCGAAGATGGAATGACAACTTTAAAGCCAGCGGTATGGGCGAACAGAGCCTCGATACTCTCAGAGTGATGTTCGGGGGCGTGGATACCGCCACCAAAAGGCGCTCTGAAAACAGCAGGGCAAGTTAGTCGTCCTCGAGTCCGATTGCGCATTCTCGCCGCGTGGCACATCAGGTGCTCCAATGCAGGGAATACAAACCCTTGGAACTGAAACTCTGCTACAGGCCTTAGACCTTGGCTTGCCATCCCAACTGCGACACCACCAATCAATGCTTCTGCTAGGGGAGAATCTATCACCCGTTTTAGACCAAACTTCTCTTTGAGTCCGACGGTTGCGCGAAACACGCCGCCGTTGTCACCGACATCCTCACCTAAAACAACCACGCTTTGATCTTTGTTCATCTCATGGTGTAGGGCGAGGTTTACCGCTTCTACTAGTGTCAACTCAGCCATGTTTGCCTCCTTGCATGCGCATCGCTTTGTTGATCAGTGCGTCTCGCTGTTGGTTAAGTTCAGCAGGTGCATGTTCATAGAGGAAATCGAAGGCACATTCTGGTGCTTGAGGTGGCAGGTTCATGTAATGCTCAACCGCAGTCTCAACTTGCTCTTTACAGGCTAGTAGCCAAGTCTTTTCTTGCGCTTCACTCCATGCTCCTTCACTGATTAAGAAAGCTTTGAGTCGTTTAACAGGTTCATACTCCCACGCTTGATTTAGCTCATCGTCGCTGCGGTATCGACTCGCATCGTCGGCGGTTGTGTGATCGCTTAATCGATAACTGATCGCCTCTATAAGCGTTGGCCCTTTGCCTTTTCTCGCTCTATCTAACGCAGCGAGTACACTGTCGTATACGGCTACCACGTCGTTACCATCAACGGTCAAGCCATGAATCCCAGCCCCTTTCGCTTTGTCAGATAAGAAATCCGCCGCAGACTGCAGCGCTCGCGGCACTGAAATTGCCCATTGATTATTGTTTACGACAAACACTAAAGGCAGATTCCATGCACCTGCGCAGTTAATACTCTCGAGGAAGTCACCTTTTGACGTCGCTCCGTCACCACATGTCACTAGTGCTGCATGGTGGTGATGTTCAATTTTGAGCGCAGAGGCTACGCCAACCGCATGGGTGCATTGAGTTGCAATTGTTACGCAGAAGGGCAGGTCACGGCTGTGTTCAACAGATTCATTGTTTGATGGCATCACATGGAAATCACTGCCGCGCTCGTCACCACCCCAGTATTGGAGGTTCTTCTCCATCGGGATGCCACGAACCCACATTGCGGGCATGTCGCGGTAGTAAGGGATGAATACATCTCTTGGGTGCATTGCATGGCCAATAGCGACACCGTACGCTTCTGATCCTAGGTGGGAAGGGTAAGTACCGAGTTTACCTGTTCGTTGCAGTGCGACGGCCTTGCTGTCGTAGGTTCTGGTGAGGACCATATCCTTGTAGAAATTGGTCAATGTGGTTAAATCTGCCCATGATGGCAACTGGTTTACCGCCACCCCTTGGTGGTCAATAAATCGCAGCATGGGGAGTGTCTGAACATTCATTACTATCTCCTCGCTGTTTCGCTGAGATGGATCGCACCCTAGAGAAACGTTCTCTGACTTGCTGACCATGTTTCGGACTTACAAGCCAAGATAGATATTTAATTTTCATACATCCTGTTGTACCGCTCAGAGTAAAAGCGGTTCACTCTGATTGGCATCACACTTACGATTAAGTGTAACTAAAATGTTAAATTCTGCCTGTTTACCCCTCGAACAATCAGTAAAGTAAATCTTACAGTCACAAAAAATCTGGAGAAAAGTTCTAGTTGTAATCACTGAGTTTGTTAAGTTTTGGAGATAAATACTGTCCAATATGGTAGATGTAGGGCATAAAATTACGGCAAGCTATCTGTAACAGAGCGTGATTGGGATGCTGAAAATGAGTAAAAAAGACGGATTGTTTGACAACACTGTTTTGTAAAATTCACAGTGTGAAATTTTTGTTGTGAAATTGTAGTAAAAAACACGGTAGTCTACAAAACATACAAACCACCAAGCACAAACTAATTCAAACAACTGTATAGGATATTTGCTCTAAATTTTACCGGAGCTGCCAGAGGGAAAGACTATGAATATGCTAACTATCGATAAAACAGAACTACACAAAAATCATTCTACCTTTATCGCAGAAGCTGTCTTTGCCGTCGAAATGGTGAAAGCGGATGAGCAGTTAGAGAAGCAAAAGATGGCGAAGCAGTTACTTGATACGCTGTTCCCGCTAGAAAGTGGCTCTCACGAAGATGTAGTAAGCTACGAAATCAACTACCGCCATGTGCAGGCTTACTTTAAAAATGGCCAACATGCAGGATTAAAAAGAGCCAAACACTTTGTTGCTTACGCAGGTGAGAAATGTACTCCAGAGGCGATTTTGTTCCGTGATGAAAGCGGTACACATGTAGAGGTGACTATCGGCAAGCGTAAAGGCACGGGTAGCTTAGAGCTCGTTGATATCGAAGATATTCAGTTAGAAAGCTGCACTATCTTTAGCCAAACAGACAAGTGCCACGCATCAGGTGTTCGCCACTGGTTGAGCCTAGTTCGAGGCGATGAGCAGGGTCGCTCTATTGCATGCAGTGAAGACAAAGAGTTTACCGCGAAAAATGGCGATGACTACAACTTAGGATTTAGCTTCGCCTTGTAATACCACGAATATTCACAACCGAATTCCGTTTTTTGCCCCGCTTAGCTACAGCGGGGCTTTTTTGTTTGCCCAGCGAAGCTGGCAAACCCGTCAGGTTGAAAGAAACCTGAATCACCCCGACTGAGGGGAAGATAATCCGAATTGCAAGGGCGTTGCTGGCCAACGGCAGGGTCTGAAGGAAGCAATAGGAAGTTAACAGTACA
>NZ_JATABG010000179.1:0-6881 GCF_036533755.1 Vibrio sp. M260118
AGAGGGAACAACGCGTGAAGCAATTACCAAGACATCAGCAAATCATTGCTTTAGTCCAGAAGCAAGGCTATGTCAGCACCGATGAGTTGGTTGAAAAATTTAATGTCAGCCCACAAACCATCCGACGAGATCTCAATGAACTAGCCGATGAGAACAAAATTCGCCGCTATCACGGTGGCGCGACCATTCCTTTGAGTTCAGAAAACACGTCTTACAACGCGCGTAAGAGCATGAACTTAAATGAAAAGGATGTTATTGCAGATGAAGTCGTTAAGCATATTCCAGATGGTGCAACTCTTTTTATCGATATAGGCACCACGCCAGAAGCCATCGCACGAGCACTAAGTAAAGATCACAAGCAAATACGTGTGGTAACCAACAACATCAACGTGGCTACCATTTTGCTCCCAAACCCAGAGTTTAGAGTGATTCTTGCAGGTGGAGAAGTTCGTAACCGAGATGGTGGCATTGTTGGTGAAGCTACCCTCGATTTTGTAAAACAGTTTAGGCTCGACTTTGGAATTCTAGGTATCAGTGGCATTGACTATGATGGCTCACTTCTCGACTTTGATTACCATGAAGTACGAGTTAAGCAGGCAATCATTGAGAACAGTCGCAGTGTCTTTTTGGCCGTTGATAATACTAAATTTGGCCGCAATGCTATGGTCAAGCTAGGTAATATATCCCAGTTACATATGCTTTTCACCGACAAACAACCACCTAAAGAGATTCTGGAAATCCTTAACGAACACTCGATTCCTTTAGAAGTGATCAACAAAGCTGACTGATCAAATTTAATTCATTTCAATTTAACCAAACTGAAACCTTTATCGTGCGATAAAGGTTTTTTTGTGCACAAATCACACAAACGCGCATAAACGAACATTTCTAGTGATCACAAACGAAAGTTAGGCTAGGATTTAGTCATATGAAATGCTCGCTCAACACAAGGTTACATCAATGAATAACACTCTAAACGGAGCCAACTCACCAGAAGCACTCGATTTAATCGTTATCGGTGGTGGGATCAATGGTGCAGGTATTGCCGCTGATGCAGCAGGCCGTGGTCTTTCAGTAGGCCTATACGAAGCAAAAGACTTCGCCTCAGCAACTTCTTCAGCAAGTTCTAAATTGATTCACGGCGGTTTACGCTACCTTGAACATTACGAGTTTCGTTTAGTTTCGGAAGCGCTCGCTGAGCGTGAGGTATTGCTAAAAAAGGCACCTCATGTTGCTCAGCCGATGCGTTTTCGACTACCTCATCGACCTTTCCTTCGCCCTGCATGGATGATTCGCTGTGGTTTGTTCCTTTACGATAACCTAGGTAAGCGAACTACGCTCCCAGCAAGTAAGGGGATCGATCTAAGCCAATCTGGCCTGCTAAAACCTGAAATGAAAAAAGGGTTCGAATACTCTGATTGCTGGGTTGATGACGCGCGTTTAGTACTACTTAACGTCCTCTCTGCTCAAGAGAACAATGCGGAAATTCGCAACTACAGCCGAGTAGAAGGTGCGCGACGTGAAGGCGATATATGGCATGTTTCGATTCGTGATGAACTGACTGGAACAACGATTGAGCGCAAAGCGAAAGCATTGGTTAATGCTGCTGGACCTTGGGTAAAACAGTTCTTTGATGATGGCTTAGAGCAACAATCACCGCGCAATATTCGATTGATCAAGGGCTCGCATATTGTTGTGCCACGTATTCACGACGAACCTCAAGCCTATATTTTGCAAAACAAAGATAATCGTATTGTGTTTATGATCCCTTACCTAGATAAGTTCTCGATCATAGGCACGACGGATGTGGAGTACAAAGGCGATCCACGAGACGTAGCAATCTCAGACGATGAGGTCGATTACTTAATCGATATCGTTAACCAACACTTCGTCCACCAGCTTAGTCGCGACGACGTAGTATGGACATACAGTGGTGTACGCCCATTGTGCGATGATGAGTCCGATTCTCCCCAAGCAATCACCCGCGATTACACGCTTGAGATCGAGGCAGAGTATGACCAAGCGCCACTGTTATCAGTATTCGGCGGCAAACTAACAACCTACCGAAAACTGGGTGAAGCAGCGCTAGAGAAACTAAATCCATACCTACCTCATATGGGGACACCATGGACTGCCCATCATGCCCTACCAGGCGGTAACTTTAGTTGTTCTCGTGAACAGCTTGCTGCGACAATTCACTCTGCATACCCATGGTTACCAGAGCCATTACTGCTTCGCTACGTGACCCAATTTGGTACTTACACGTGGAAGCTACTTAACGGTTCACAGAGTATCGAAGATCTTGGTATCAAGTTCTCTGACGGTGCACAGGGTGTCTACCAGCGTGAGATTGACTACTTAGTTGAACATGAGTTTTCCGTCACGGAAGAGGATATATTGTGGCGCCGCACTAAGTTAGGTCTGTATCTCGACGAGCAAGAGCAACAGGCGCTAAGTGATTATCTAAAGAGTAACAAGCCAGCCACAGTAGTGCCATTCTCTGAGGCCGGTTAAACTCGCACCTTACTAGCTAAAACAAAGGCTTGGTTCAAACACCAAGCCTTTATTAGGGTCTGTTGACCCTAGTCCTTACCCCGGATGCCCATCAACTCTCGGGG
Source organism: Vibrio sp. M260118 (assembly GCF_036533755.1). Lineage (NCBI taxonomy): Bacteria > Pseudomonadati > Pseudomonadota > Gammaproteobacteria > Vibrionales > Vibrionaceae > Vibrio > Vibrio sp. M260118. The sequence goes on from NZ_JATABG010000179.1 coordinate 2,619, forward strand.
TGATAAGCATTTTACCAAATAGCCCCACATACATAGCAAAGGCCAAGACCCACAACGCGCCACTTATGTTGACCGACTCAATCAGATATTGAGGGAATAACGCTACACCAACACTGCGCACTAACGCAGCCAAAATAATCGCAGCAAAAGCGATTGTCATGTTTGGCCCCTGATAAATCGCACGACCAGTGTGCCCCATAGTGACACGTGCAATCATAGCTAAAATCACCCCACCAATCGCACCTATAGCGAAAAGATGCAGCATATTGTGGCTAGCAAATGGATTGTTGATAAATCCACGTAGCAACAGGCTAATAGGAATACACAAATAGGTCGCATGCAGCGACCAAACCAGAGGTTCACTCAAAGTTTTCCATGGCTGCCAGCGAATAACTCGAACCAAATGCGCTACACCAGCTACACCCATCAAGGGCTTACCCAGTTCAGCAAACGTCATAGGGAAGAAGCTAAGAATAAACAACCCAGCTAACGGCAGATTTGCAACCCAATCTAACCATACTAGTGGCTGCGGTTTATCGAAGTTAAAGCGACGAGCAGTAAAGAACGGAATCACGCGGCCGCCCATTATCGATAGCAACAAGGTAAACCACCACAACATAGCTTGCCAAACTGCAGATACGGGAAATGGTGGCATGCCTTTGATTGCAGCATAGCTGGCAAAGTTAGCCACAATAGCCAATAAAAACAGCGGAACAAAGAACAGGTTTCGCCACCCTTTCGCCTTCACGACACGAGTAGCAACTTCAAATGCCGCCATTGCAAGAAACAGAGCTTCAATTGATGAAACTAGCCACAAAGGAACTGGAGTCCAGAAAAGTATTCGAGGAGCTAACCATAGTGCAACAAGTGCTGCCAAGCGATAACGTTTGGTCCCGTTTATACCTGTCCAGTTCTGCACGGCGGTTAAAACAAAGCCGACCACAATTGCCATCGCGAAGCCGAAGATCATCTCATGCACATGCCACCATAACGCGGGCACTTGAAGTTGAAGCGGCTGACCAGATTGAAACATCCATACCCAAACGGCGATAGCAATGACCGCATAAACGGCACCTAGGAGAAAGAACGGTCTAAAACCCAAGCGCAAAACCGGTGGAATGGCTTGTTCAACTTTTTTGTCGGTAATGTTGAGCACAGGAATACCTCTAAATGATGTGGCTCTTTAACTCGTTTAGCTATCGCAAGAACTGTTCCAGTTATCCAACGCCAGTTAAACTCTAGTGTATACTGGATATCTCACTAAGTTTCGCGTCATAAAGACCGAAAAACAAAGAGTCATTATGACTCTTTCAATACAATTTAAACCACTTCCTTTTCATTGCAAAACTCGCTAGTTTAAACAACCAACATCGACATAGACCAAGGGAACAAAATGACTAACTACATTTTTGGCTACGGTAGCCTAATGAACTCTGCATCTAGAGAGTTAACAGGCCAAACTTCCCCAGCAATTCCGGCTACCGCGCATGGATTTAAACGCTACTGGGGAAAAGTCGATAACAGCTACATTTTGTCACCTCTTGTGGTCGATAAAGGACAAGGCTTAGTCAATGGTGTTTTGCTTGAAGTCGACGAGCCAGGACTGCAAGAGTTCGATATTCGCGAGCGAGGATATCACCGAACATTAATCCCAACCCATGAGCTAGACGTCGACCTTTCACTTTCCGCCAGTGACAAAGTCTGGGTTTATATTAAGGACAACCCAGAGCCACCTTGTAGCCAAAGCCCAATCATGCAGACTTACGTTGATACGGTTTTAGCGGGGTGTTTAGAGATTTCTGAACAATTTGCTAAACAGTTCGTTGAACATACTATTGGCTGGAACTTCCCCTTAGAGAACGACCGCCATCAGCCTAAATATGGCAACTTGGCCGGAGTATCACCTGATCACCATAGCGCCATTGATGCTCTAGTCGCCGCGGCAAGAGTTTAAAAACGCGTAAAACCGCTTAGTTGGAGGTAACGTTTACACCTTTGAAAACCTAGCTATATCAAGTGTTCCAGCTCGCAATTAAGTAAACTGAATGATATACAATTTGCGTTATTTACACGCAAAGGGTTTAATGGATGAAGATGTTTTTTTCGAGATAACACATGGCAACGATTAAAGATGTCGCAAAAGAGGCAGGCGTTTCTATTGCTACCGTCTCTCGTGTGATTAACAAGTCACCGAAAGCAAGCAAAGCGTCCATTGCATCTGTAACACAAGCGATGACAAAGCTCGGCTATCGACCAAATGCCGCAGCAAAAGCTCTGGTAAGCCAAAGCAGCAATACTGTTGGTGTGCTAGTTGGTGACGTGTCCGATCCATTTTTCGGTACACTCGTGAAGGCGGTAGACAATGTCGCTCATGAAAATGGCAAACATATCCTGATTGGCAATGGTTACCATAGTCCAGAAGAGGAACGTAAAGCGATTGAGCTGCTAATTAACAATCGTTGTGAAGCACTAGTCATCCACTCTAAAGGTCTGTCTGACGAAGAGTTGATCGGTTATGCCAAAGAGGTGAAAGGGCTGGTTTTCATCAATCGCTTTATTCCTGAAATCGCAGAAAGATGCATCTCATTAGATAACCGCAAAGGGGCCTACCTCGCCACTGAGTACTTGATCCGTCATGGACATACCAAGATCGCATGTGTCGCTTCTGATCACCGCATTGAAGACTCAGATCAACGTGTTGAAGGCTATCTGCAAGCTTTGCGTGACAACAATATTGAGCTGCCAAAAAGCTATATCGAGTACGGTGAGCCAAACAGTGATGGTGGTGAGATTGCCATGACCAACTTACTCACTAAGTCATTAGATATTACTGGCGTTGTTGCCTACAACGACTATATGGCCGCAGGAGCTCTATCTGTTCTCGATGAAAACGGCATTAAAGTTCCGGATCAGATCTCAATGATGGGCTTTGATGATGGCTTAATTGCTCGCTATGTCAGCCCGCGTCTCACAACCATCCGCTATCCAATTGCGATGATGGCCGAGCGCGCAGCACGCCTAGCATTGAAACTGGCAAAAGACCAACAACCAAGTGAAGATTCGTTATTGTTTACACCAACCTTAGTGCGCAGAAACTCGGTTGAAAAAGTCAGCTAAGCCACGTTCAAACATCAAATACAACAAAGGCGCTACCTAGGTAGCGCCTTTGTTGTTTAGCAAGCTTAAGCGACACCATGTCCTTTAGATGCGACCCAAATTCGGTACCACTGCTCGTTAGTCAATGACAGTTCAAGCGCTTTAACAGCAGAGTGCACTCGTTCGATATTGCCACTACCTAAGATTGGCAATGGCTTAGCTGGCAAGCAAAGTACCCAGGCAAAAATGACTTGGTCAATGCTCGTCGCACCAATCTCACCCGCTACTTGCGTCAAGGTATCGCGTAGGCGCGTCATCTGCTTACTATCGTCACTAAAGATACGACCGCCCGCTAAGCAAGACCACGCCATAGGCTGAACTCTATGCCGCTGAAGTTGCTCTAAAGTACCATCTTCAGTCGCTTGAAGATTAACTGGGTTAATCTCAACTTGGTTGGTGATAAGTGGCTGCTCTACTCTGGACTGCAACAACTCAAACTGCGCCGGTGTAAAGTTAGACACACCGAAATGCTTCACTTTACCTGCCGCTTTCAACTCACTAAACGCTTCAGCCGCTTCATCAGCATCCATCAACAGATCTGGGCGATGCAACAGCAGTACATCCAAGTGGTCGGTATTCAAACGAGCTAGAGATTGATCCACTGACTCTAAAATCGCCGCTTTACCACTATTGTAATGATTAACCTGTGGTGACTCTCCGCGGTAAATACCACACTTAGAAACGATTTCAATTTGGTCACGTAGGCTACTATCTAAAGTAAGTACTTCACCAAACATGCGCTCGCACGCGGAATCTGGCCCATAAACAGGAGCATGGTCAACGGTCGTAATACCTAGCTCGATATGCTGTTTAACGAACGAAAGCTGCTGCTGAGTACTCATTCCCCACTCAGCCATGCGCCAATAACCTTGGATCATTGGTGAAAATACCGGATGTGATTTGTTCATCTCTATCCCCTGATAAATGCGCTTCGCTGCCATTGGTGGACAGCGCGTGAATACTGTTCTTCATTCAGTATACTGCTAGAAAAGCTCACGATTAAACTAGCCAACAGAAAAAGATAATTCGTTATAAAGTACAATTATCTCAATTTAATTTTCTATAAAGGACGATATAATTTTACTCCAGTTCAAGAATCAAGAGCTC
>NZ_JATABG010000180.1:0-6802 GCF_036533755.1 Vibrio sp. M260118
CCTTTTCAGGATTCATTAGCGCTCTCGACACTGTCGCTGTTGAAACTCCCGCAAGCTGGGCAACATCCTTCATTGTCGCCATATTTTATTAACCCTCTTCATTTCCAAGTTGGTAGCTTACAAGCCACCTAAGCCTCTAGTTGATATACATCCCCCTAGCTTAAACACTAAGTTGATGTCGAAACGCAGGCTAAAATGCCTATCTTCTAATTGATCTTCGTTACGCAAACGTTTAACTCTCACAGCATGACTGGGAAGCAACATATTGCACAAGACCTAGTTTATTCATTTCAAAACACAAAGTTACGGGATATTTAACAAAAACGATCCATTATATGAGATCTTAATCACAAATAAATGAAAAAGGTGTGAATAGCTCTAAGATTCTAATGGTGACTTGCGATGATTTAGCCAACAAAACCATCGAGCTCGGGCAAGTTAGCTAAGATCTTGTGGTTCTATATCTAAGCTCAAACGCACTTTCTTGGCATTCGGCAACATCTGAATCACTGGTCTTGCACTGGTAAGTAGCTTCTGCATCACAGATCGACTCTGAGTTTGTAACAGTAACTGCCAACGGTATTTACCTGCACGCTTGGCTAATGGCGCAGGGGTTGGTCCAAGCACTTGGCAGTACTGATCAAACAGCGGATGTGCTTCCAGGGTATGTCTCACCTGACGTAAGAAATCTTCAACTAACTGGGAATTATTCGCCTCCGCTTTAAACAGAGTCAAAAACGAGTAAGGAGGTAACTGCGCTAATTTCCGTTCCTCTAAAGCTGTTTCAGCGAAGTGACGATAGCTTTTAGTTAGTAAAGCTTGCAGTAGGCTATGATCCGGGTGATGAGTTTGCAAAACAACCTCACCTTGCTTACTCGCTCGGCCTGCACGGCCTGCGACTTGAATAAATAGCTGCGCCAGACGCTCAGACGCGCGAAAATCACTGCTATACAGTGAGCCATCCACATCCAATAGTGCCACCAGCGTGACATCAGGAAAGTGGTGTCCTTTTGCCAGCATTTGAGTACCAATCAAAATCTGATATTCACCATTGCGGATCGCGCCCAGAGCATTTTCTAAACTGCCTTTACGTCGCGTGCTGTCGCGGTCAATTCGTATCGTCTTAAATTCAGGAAAGAGTTCTGCAAGCTGCTTTTCCAACTGCTCCGTACCAACACCTACTGTAACCAAGTGGGTTGAGCCACAGCCCTGACATTGATGAATAATCGGCTGCTGTGAACCACAGTGGTGGCAACGGATTTCATTGCTATTCTGGTGATAGGTGTAGTAAGCATCACAACGCTTACACTCCGCGATCCAGCCACACTCGTGACACATCAAAGCGGGAGAGTAACCGCGGCGATTCAAAAACAGCATCACCTGATTACCCGCTTTTAAATGACGGCGCATTTCGGCAATCAAAGGCGCTGACAAGCCACTCTCTAAATAGAGCCCTTTGACATCGAGAACTTTGTTTGTGGTTGGAGTTGCACTCCCCGCTCGCGACGACAGTACTAAGTGATGGTACTTTCCAGATAACGCATTGTGCAGTGTCTCTAAAGCAGGTGTCGCTGAGCCTAGTACAATAGGAATGTTTTCCTTATTGGCGCGCATAACCGCAACATCGCGGGCATGGTACCTCAAGCTATCTTGCTGTTTATACGATGAGTCATGCTCTTCATCGACAATAATAATGCCCAAACTGGCAAACGGTGTAAGCAGTGCCGAACGGGTACCAATAACTATTCCCGACGCATTGTCACGGGCACTGAGCCACGCATTTAGCCTCTCGGTATCATTTAGCCCCGAGTGAATCACTTCCACGGGAACGTTAAAGCGCTTCCTAAAGCGATTGATAGTTTGTGGCGTTAAACCGATTTCAGGTACAAGAACCAGTGCCTGCTTACCTTGTTCTAAAACGGGTTTAATGAGATTTAGGTAGACCTCCGTTTTACCGGATCCAGTCACACCTTCAAGCAAGTAACAACCAAAACCTTGATTGCTGTTTACCGTCGCAATAGCAACTGCCTGCTCGGAATTTAGCTTAGGTTTATCAACCGATGCTTCAACGTCCTTACACCAGTTTCTAATGATTGGCTTTTTCTCTACAGACTCAATCCAGCCTTTTTCCACAAGCGCCTTCAATACAGAAGAGGTGATCTCTTCGTCGATAAAACGCTGGTGTGGAACTGCACCAGATTCCAGCATACGCATCACTTGAGCCTGCTTTACCGCACGACCAAAGTTGTGCATCAACTGATCTCGGCCACTTGACGTCAACTGCCACTCAACCAACGTGGCGAAGTCAGCAGGCTTACCTTTACGTAAAGCGCTAGGCAGAGCATTAAAGAGAGTGTCGCCAAGGGGGTGTTGATAGAACTGACTGCACCACTTTAGCAAAGAGAAGAGTGTCTCCCGCCAAACTGGCTGGTTATCTAAGACTTGCTTGATAGGCTTTAACTTATCAATACTGAACTCTGACTCGTTCACCAAAGCCATCACGATACCAACTAAAGTTTGACGGCCAAAAGGTACAGAAACACGCCCACCGACAATTGGAAATAGGTGGCTAGGGATCTGATAATCAAACTGTTTATCTAGCGGTACAGGCAATGCCACGCGCGCAATTGTTGGTCGCATAATTCAGCTATAGAGCTCAGTGAAAGGTAACGTTCGTTAGTCTAAGGGAAAACTAACCTAGGGGAAAGAGACAGAGAATTGCGCCCGCACAACAATTTAGGTTAATAAAGTAGCACTTTAAGCCCTAAACAGGTTGATCCTAAGCCAGCTATTCATTACTATATCGCGCCTTAGTGATATGGCTAGCTTAATAGCAGCGGTATCAAACTAAGTTTTTTATTAACTACGTGTGGTGTCCGGCTGAGATTCGGATAGCGACACGGCCTATATTTAGAGGTTCTCCCATGAAAGCTGGTATCCACCCAGAATACAAAGCAGTAAAAGCGACTTGTTCTTGCGGTAACTCTTTTGAGTTCAACTCAACTCTAGCTAAAGAGTCTATCCACCTAGACGTATGTGACAAATGTCACCCATTCTACACTGGTAAGCAACGTATCGTTGATACTGGCGGCCGTGTTGATCGCTTCAACAAGCGTTTCGGTGCTCTATCAAGCAAGAAGTAATTTCTTCTTATCCGAATCTAAAAAGGACGCTCAAGCGTCCTTTTTTGTCTTCAGCGTATGCCACTACGACCATTTATCAGATAATTTCATTGTTCAAACTCACCTTAACTAGGCATATCTCTTTTCATCTGGTCATATCTCCAGTCATTTACCACATTTTATAGCTTCAGCTCGCACTTTGACCTAGGCAGCTTGACTTAGTTAATCTAGAATGGATTCCCCTTTCCTAATAATAATTAACGAGTACGTATACTTATGTCAGCCGACGATCGTCAAGAATTATCCCCAGAAGAACAGTTTCGCCAGCAAGCGTTGGATTACCATGCTTACCCTACCCCAGGTAAAATTGAAGTCGCTCTTACCACACCAGCAGAAACGGCCAAAGATCTTGCTCTCGCCTATAGCCCTGGTGTAGCCGAACCTGTGCGCGAAATTGCTCAAAATGCTGACAATGTTTACAAGTACACATCAAAGGGCAACATGGTTGCTGTTATTTCCAACGGTACCGCAATTCTAGGTCTGGGCAACTTAGGTCCTCTTGCGTCCAAACCTGTGATGGAAGGCAAGGCTCTGTTATTTAAGCGTTTTGCTGGCCTTGATTCCATCGACATTGAAGTAAAACACCGCACCATTGAAGAATTTGTTGATACAGTCGCCAACATCGCTGATACCTTTGGCGGCATTAACCTAGAAGATATCAAGGCTCCTGACTGTTTTGAGATCGAAAAGCAGCTAATTGAACGCTGTGATGTACCAGTTTTCCACGATGACCAACACGGTACTGCGATTGTTACTGCTGCGGGCATGCTTAACGCAATTGAGCTTCAAGGTAAGAAGCTGCAAGAAGCGACTATCGTCTGTTTAGGTGCTGGTGCAGCTGCAGTAGCCTGTATGGAGCTACTGATTAAGTGTGGCGCGATGCGTGAGAAGATCTACATGCTTGACCGTAAAGGCGTGATTCATACTCGTCGTGATGACTTAAACGAATACAAACAGCTGTTCGCCAATAACACTGATAAACGCACCTTAGAAGACGTTATCGAAGGCGCAGATCTGTTCCTTGGTGTATCGGGGCCGAATCTACTCTCTCCTGAAGCGCTGCAGTTAATGGCTGACAAACCTGTCGTATTTGCATGTTCAAACCCAGATCCAGAAATCAAACCAGAGTTGGCACATGAAGTCCGCAATGATCTAATCATGGGTACTGGCCGCAGTGACTACCCTAACCAAGTGAACAACGTGCTTTGTTTCCCATTCATCTTCCGTGGCGCACTAGACGTTCGCGCTAGCGAGATCAACGATGAGATGAAACTGGCAGCGGTAGATGCGATTCGCCAACTAGCAAAAGAAGAGGTACCTGCAGAGGTACTGTCAGCAGCTGGTGTTGATGCACTATCGTTTGGCCCAGGTTACATCATTCCTAAGCCAATGGACCCTCGCCTACTTCCGCGCGTAGCTAAAGCGGTTGCTCAAGCAGCAGTTGATTCTGGGGTTGCTCGTATTGAAATGCCTGAAAACTACATGGCAGGGTAACGATTCTAGTACCAATAAAAAACCGCTGCACTGTCAGCGGTTTTTTTGAATCGAAACTTCGTCAGCGTGCGAAAATTTTGGCGCGATAATTTTTATTATTCGTCGAAAGATTCGAACTCAATTCCCATCTCTGTCATTAGTTTTTTAACTTCTGCAGGCAGATCGTCTGGGCGGTCTTTACGCAAATCTTCATCAGTTGGTAGTGGTTGGCCTGTGTAAGCATGCAAAAATGCCTCACACAGTAGCTCACTGTTTGTTGCATGGCGTAGGTTGTTAATCTGACGACGTGTACGCTCATCAGTCAAAACCTTCAATACTTTCAATGGAATAGAAACGGTAATCTTCTTTACTTGTTCGCTTTTCTTTCCATGCTCAGCATATGGGCTAATGTATTCGCCATTCCAATCTGCCATTGCGCACCTTTCATTAATAATTATGGTTAAAAATAGAAACCCTAATTTTAGCGGTATTTATAGCCACAAGCAAAGACATATAGACGTCTAGAAGTGTTGACGGCCACAAAAATGACAAGTAAAGTGGAGGGAATGGGATAGGAATAACATATATCTAACAAGATAAAGGTATAGCGCATTCCCACATAGAAGTCACTATAGTTCGAAAGGAAACACTTATGAGCCCCCGCAAACCTGCTACTATCGCGGTACGTACTGGTATCGAATCTGACACTCAGCATCATGCTGTTGTTCCACCGATTTACCTCTCGACGAACTATGGTTTCCCTGCATTTGGCGATGTTCCAAAATACGACTACACCCGCTCGGGTAACCCTAACCGAGGCTTACTGGAAACAGCTCTGTTTGAACTTGAATCAGGTAAAGGTGCAGTAGTTACAAACTGCGGGACATCAGCGCTTAACCTATGGGTTTCCGCTTTCTTAGGCCCTGATGACTTGATCATTGCGCCTCACGATTGCTATGGCGGTACCTATCGTCTATTCAATACTCGCGCTAACAAAGGTGACTTCAACGTTGAGTTCGTCGACCAGTCGGATCAACAAGCTTTAGATGCCGCCATCGCCAAGAAACCAAAACTAATCCTGCTTGAAACGCCATCTAACCCGCTAGTTCGCGTTGTCGATATTGCGAGTGTGTGTGAGAAAGCTAAGCAAGTTGGCGCGCTTGTCGCAGTCGACAACACCTTTTTGACACCGATATTCCAAAAGCCTTTAGAGCTTGGCGCTGACTTTGTTATTCACTCGACGACAAAGTATATCAATGGTCACTCTGACGTCATCGGCGGAGTTGTGATAACCAAAACCGAAGAGCATGCAGAAGAGCTTGCATGGTGGGGGAACTGTATCGGGGCTACGGGAACGCCATTCGATAGCTATATGACACTGCGCGGTATTCGTACCCTCGGGGCGCGCATGAAAGTCCATGAAGAGAGCTCGCGTCAGATTTTGACCTTCATACAAACTCAAGACCTAGTGAGCACCATCTACCACCCTAGTCTTCCAGAGCATCCAGGCCACGACATCGCTAAGAAACAGCAAACAGGTTTTGGCTCAATGCTCAGCTTTGAGTTTGCGGGCAGCTTCGAGCAACTGAAGTTCTTTGTGGGGCAATTAGAGCTGTTCTCTTTAGCCGAGTCTCTTGGTGGTGTCGAGAGTCTAATCTGTCATCCAGCTTCCATGACACACCGTGCAATGGGTGAAGAGGCACTTGCGGAAGCTGGAGTGTCACAGCAACTACTGCGCCTCTCAGTTGGATTAGAAGATGCAGACGACCTTATTCGCGACCTTGAACATGCATTTACAAAAGCTAAGGAATCTTGCTAATGACTACTCAGCGTCAATTACATAAGTTTGGTGGAAGCAGCCTAGCCGATCCAGAGTGCTACCGTCGCGTAACCGGTATTTTAAAAGAGTATTCGCAACCCGACGACCTGATCGTCGTGTCAGCAGCGGGCAAAACAACCAACCGTCTAATCGCTTTCCTTGAAGCGCTAGGCAAAGATGGACGTATTGCTCATGAAGAATTACAGGCTTTACGTCAATTCCAGGTCGATTTAGTCGAAGCGCTAATTGAGGGGGATGCGAAAGAGCATCTTCTTGCCGCTCTTCATGATGAATTCAGTTTACTGGGCGAGCTCACTTATCCTCTGAG
>NZ_JATABG010000181.1:0-6787 GCF_036533755.1 Vibrio sp. M260118
CAAAAGGGTCATTAAAAAATAGTCGCCAGCCTGTCATGGTGTCAGGTTTCATTCTCATCAGTCGGCCAGCATCACTAATATGAGTTAACATCAGTTGGCCATCCACATCAGAGCCGGTGTTATAGATACCTGCAATGGTAAACAAACGCTGGCTTGGAATTCGACCCAAAGGAGTGAATTGACTGGCACTGATGACCATCAACCTAACTTTATCGCCTATCGAAACATCCATTGAACGTGCCAACTTATGACCAATAAAAAGCTGATATTGACCAGCTCGTAAGTCTGACATTCGCCCTGCAATTAAATGGCTTTCTATTGGGTCTTGCTCAGACGGTTCAATACCAATCAACAATCCGGCGTTGAGCTGACTGGCACTTTGAATCACCGCCTCACTCTGTACGATCGGTTCCGGTTTTCCTGCCGTAGAAAGTTGTGTGATAAACTCTGGCGCTTGAGAATTGTTTTCTGTCTTGCCGTCTATCTGCGAGATAACCGCTTGAGGCAACACGCCAAGGATGCGCCCTTTGAGCTGTGCTTCGAAGCCGTTCATTACCGAAAGCACTGTCACAAGTGACATGACTCCTATAGTGATACCCGCAGTCGACATGTAAGAGACAAAACGACTAAACCTATCACCGGAACGCCCCCGTAAATAACGCAGCCCTATAAAGGTTGAGACTGGATGAAACATAATAGAAACCAAAGTTAGGGTTGGATGACCTTAGGGTGCTTACTCTACCGATTAAATGTCTTGTCGTGTAGTGTTTAATTGCCAATTAGTGGTTAAAATATGTATTAAACAAAGGGATAGCTTGATTACTTGTCAGCTATAACGATAATCAAGTGATCTAGCAAAAGGAATCAAGCATGGCCGATCAAGAGTTTTTCACCGTTAACCACACAATGACAGTCAACGTCGAAGCTTTGGCTGAAGGAGCGGATTTCCCAAGTTTTGAGAAATTTGAAGGGGAAATTCCTGCACCTTTCATTGTTGCGAGTGAGTTCAGTAGTCTTGATCTTTTAAATGATAGCGCTCGTAACGAACTGAAAAACAGCGATTTTAAACATGTGATTCAACTTCTTGATACGCAAAACTCAAAACTCAACCTACTGCTCACTTTTATGCTATCGCAGCAAGATGAGCCTTCAATGCGCCATAAAACGCACTCGTTTGGTGCCAGTCAGTTCACTTATATCTCTGAGGATACAGTTCCAGTAGACACTAAGGTTCGAGTAAAACTGTTTCTCGAGCACCCTGCAGCGGCAATTTATTGCTATGGCCACATTACACAAATTGAAGCCACGACGGATACTCATTTAGTCACCGTTAAGTACGACTTATTACGCGATCTTGATGAAGACCTTCTTATCAAGGCTGCCCTGTTCCAACAACAAAAGCTTCTACGTCAGCGCTCTCTTGACCGCGACAAGTAAATAGAATTATGTCTAACACCTCATTACTAAATCTGGCGGGAACACAGCTCGCTGGAGACAAAAAACAGATCGGTAACCTACAAGGTGCGAGCTTAGCGCTTGCGATTGCAGAACTTGCCAACCAACACGGCTCTCATACCCTATTAGCCGTTCCCGATCCGCAAACTGCACTCAAACTGCAGCAAGAGATCGAACAGTTTACCTCGCAAGAAGTATCACTGTTCCCAGATTGGGAAACTTTACCATACGATAGCTTCTCACCACACCAAGAGATCATTTCAGACAGAATTTCACGCCTATATCAGTTACCAACACAAGCAAGTGGCATCACCATAGTGCCAATCAACACCTTGCTACAGCGCCAGTCTCCACGTGATTTCTTAATGCAGCATACGCTGATGGTCAAAGTGGGCGATCTGTTCTCATTGGAAAAGCTGAGAATTCAACTCGAAAAATCCGGCTATCGCCACGTTGACCAAGTTTTTGGCCCAGGCGAATACGCAAGTCGCGGCTCTATCCTTGATCTCTTCCCTATGGGGTCCAGTGACCCGTTCCGCATCGACTTCTTCGATGACGAAATAGACACAATTCGTACCTTCGATCCAGAGAATCAACGTTCGATTGAAGACACTCAAGAGATCCGCCTGCTACCCGCGCATGAGTTTCCAACCTCAGAAAGCGCGATTGAAGACTTTAGAATCCGTTGGCGTCAACGTTTTGAAGCGCGTCGCGAGCCTGAATCTGTCTACATGCAGGTATCAAAAGGAACTTGGCCAGCAGGTATCGAATACTGGCAACCACTGTTTTTTGAGCACACTGAAACTCTGTTTGACTACATTCCAGATAACACCCAGCTGCTCACTGTCGGTCAACTTGAGCCGGCGATTGATACCTTCTTAGACGATGTCGACTATCGCTACGAGCAACGTAAGGTCGACCCGTTGCGTCCACTGCTTCCGCCACAAGAACTGTGGTTAAAAAAAGATGAGCTGTTTAGCCAATTCAAGCTGTTGCCTCAAGTCCAACTTTACGTTGAGCCGGTCACAGAAAAGCAAGGACGCAACAACCCAAACCTCTCGGCACTTCCGGAACTCGCGGTACAGCATCAGAACAAAGAGCCGATGGCTGCGCTGCGACAGTTCAGCGAGAGCTTCCCTGGCCAGATTGTTTTCTCTGTCGAATCAGAAGGTCGCCGTGAAGCCCTGTTAGAGTTACTGCAACGAATTAAGCTAAAGCCCAAGGAGAATGGTTGCCTACAAGATGCACTCAACAGCCGCGAAAAATTCAGCCTAATGCTTGGCGCTGCTGAGCACGGTTTCATCTTCGGCGATGAACAGCTAGCCTTTATCTGTGAAAGTGACCTTCTTGGCGATCGCGTTATTCAGCGCCGTCGTAAGGACCGCAAAGCAACCAACAGTGATGCGGTCATTCGCAACCTTGCTGAGCTTCAACCTGGACAGCCGGTAGTGCACATCGATCACGGTATCGGCCGCTACATTGGTCTACAAACCCTCGAAGCCGGTGGCATGACCACCGAATACGTAACACTTGAATACCAAAACGAAGCCAAGCTCTACGTCCCAGTTGCTTCCCTAAACCTAATCAGTCGCTACTCTGGTGGCGCAGAAGGTGGGGCACCAATCCATAAACTGGGTGGCGAAGCTTGGGCGAAAGCAAGACGTAAAGCGGCTGAGAAGGTGCGCGATGTAGCGGCAGAGCTGCTCGATGTCTACGCCAAACGCGAACTGAAACCTGGCTACAAGTTCGAACTCGATCGAGGACAGTACGCCACGTTTAAAGCAGGCTTCCCATTTGAAGAGACAGACGATCAATCAATGGCCATTAATGCTGTAATGTCTGACATGTGCCAAGCCAAAGCTATGGACCGACTAGTGTGTGGTGATGTGGGCTTCGGTAAAACAGAAGTTGCCATGCGCGCCGCTTTCGTAGCAACGGATAATGGCAAGCAGGTTGCTGTATTAGTTCCAACTACCCTACTGGCTCAGCAACACTTTGAGAACTTCCGTGATCGTTTCGCTAACTTGCCAATTCGCGTCGAAGTACTGTCTCGTTTTAAAACCGCCAAAGAACAAAAACAGGTTCTACAAGATATTGAAGAGGGTAAGGTCGATCTTGTCGTTGGTACACACAAACTACTCTCAAATGACATCAAATTTAAAGATCTTGGTCTACTGATCGTCGACGAAGAGCACCGATTTGGCGTGCGCCAAAAAGAGAAGATGAAAGCGATGCGCGCGGATGTGGACATTCTTACCCTTACCGCAACGCCAATTCCACGCACACTAAACATGGCAATGAGCGGTATGCGTGATCTATCGATTATTGCTACACCACCAGCCAGACGCTTAGCGATTAAAACCTTCGTTAGAGAGCGAGATGATGCTGTCGTTCGTGAAGCGGTGCTACGTGAGATCATGCGTGGTGGTCAGGTTTATTTCCTCCACAACCAAGTCGAGACAATTGAAAAAGTCGCCGCCGACCTAGAGAAGTTGGTCCCAGAAGCTCGCATCACGGTCGCCCATGGACAAATGCGTGAACGCGAGCTAGAGCGTATTATGAATGACTTCTATCACCAGCGTTTCAACTTATTGGTGTGTACTACAATTATCGAAACGGGTATTGACGTCCCTACCGCCAACACGATTATTATGGACAGAGCGGATAACCTCGGCTTAGCGCAACTGCACCAATTGCGTGGCCGTGTTGGCCGTTCTCACCACCAAGCCTATGCTTACTTGCTAACGCCGCACCCGAAAGCCATGACCAAAGATGCCATCAAACGTCTTGATGCCATTGCCTCTTTAGAAGATCTTGGTGCAGGCTTTACCCTAGCGACCCATGATTTGGAAATTCGTGGCGCAGGTGAGCTATTAGGTGACGAGCAGAGTGGTCAAATTCAGTCTGTCGGTTTCACGCTCTATATGGAGATGCTCGAGCAAGCCGTCGAAGCGCTAAAAGAAGGCAAAGAGCCGTCACTGGATGAGCTACTGCGCGATCAAACTGAGGTGGAAATGCGCCTTCCAGCTTTGCTTCCCGATGACTATATCCCTGACATCAACACCCGACTATCAATGTATAAGCAAATAGCGAGCGTGAGTAATGGCGATGAGCTTGGCGAACTTAAGATTGAGCTTATCGACCGTTTCGGCCTATTACCGGATGCAGCGAAAAACCTGCTTTCTGTTGCTGAGCTAAAACTGCAAGCGGCGGCGATAAAAGTGAAGAAAATCGAAGCTCACGACAAAGGTGGCTTCATCGAATTCTATCCAGACGCTGACATTAACCCTATGTATTTGGTTAAACTATTGCAATCTCAGCCACAAAAATTCGCAATGGATGGCCCCACTAAGTTCAAGTTTACGATACCATTAGTGGATAGACGTAAACGCATCCAGTTTGTTAGTGACATGTTGGGTGAATTCGAGCAAAATTTATTACCAAAAGTATAAAGCCCAAACTAAATAGAGGTGCCCTGCACCTCATTATGGAGTTGTAATGAAAAAACTGATCCCGCTGCTGCTCATGCTTGTTGCTATGCCTTCTATGGCGCAGCGTCAATTCGATATCGAAGTGATCATTTTTAAACGTGCTGTTGATGCTGAACAAACTTCAGAATCATGGCCTAATCAAATGCCTGCCATTGACCTAGAACGCGCTGGCTCCTTTGCTGATGCGAGCTATCGAAGCAAAAAAGACGTAACCATGCTGCCTGTATCTGAGTATGCGTTAAACGATGAAGTGAAAAAGCTTCAACAACATGCAGGCTTTCAGGTATTGATGCATCGCGCATGGAGACAAGGCGACCAAGGCCGTTTTGGCGCTCCGATTTTCCACGTACAAGCGGGTCGAGACTATTCAGGTAAGTTCAATCCTGATGGTTCAATGATTGAGACACAACAGAGTGAAGTGCTGGAAGGGATTACAGAAGAGAGTATTCCTAAAGCGCTTTACCAACTTGATGGCAAACTACAGGTATACGTAGAGCATTATCTTTATGCTGATGTTCAGCTTGATCTCAAACAGCCGAGCGTAAAAGAGGTGACACTTGAAAGCCACCTGTCTGACGAAATCGACCCGACGCAAATGACCGACAATGACGTGGTTCAAGTAGGCTTAATGGAAGACGTAACGCCTACCGTCCATACGGTCGAGTTTTTGAAAAGCTATCGCTTCGACCAAAAGCGTCGTATGCGCAGTACTGAAACCCATTATCTCGACCATCCTTTGATGGGCATGATCATTCAAGTCAGACGTGTTAACCAGTAACTATATAGCCCTTTGGATCAACGATGCTAAAGGGCTTTTATTTTTATGTCCCCAGATTACCAAATCATCACCTCAGACCTCGTCTTACGCCTCATCACCAGTGAGGAGAGCACTCGCTTGGCAAGCTGCGTCTCCCATTCTCCTAGCCTCCACCGTTGGATTGACTGGTGCAATAAGGACTTTTCCCTGGATGATGCGGAGCGCTTTATTCTAGCCACACGTCTAAATTGGGTCAAAGGAGAGGCTTACGGTTTTGGTATATTTTGCCGCAAGACTGATACTTTGGTTGGCATGGTGGCGATTAATGAGCTTTATCACACCTTCAATATGGCGAGCATTGGCTATTGGATAGCCGACGAGCATCAAGGACAAGGTTTTGCAAAGAGAGCCGTTAACGCACTCGCTGAGTTCTGTTTCGCTCAGCTAAAGCTCACTCGCATCGAGATTGTCTGCGACCCCGATAACCTCCCAAGCCAAAAGCTGATTGAAGCCTGTGGTGGAGAGTTCGAATCCAAAGCTAAAAACCGCTTCATCTTCGACGGAAAGCCCAAAACTGGTCGAGTGTATTCACTAATACCGAGTTAATACAAACCAAAAAGAGCGCTTAAAAAGCGCTCTTTTTCATTACTCAATGAAAATGCAATTAGTGCAATTTTAGGTTTGGTCTGAGCACTCGATTAATACGTCCCATCAGGATGATTAACCCAGTCTTAAACACACCATGAAGCGCCATTTGGTGCAGGCGATATAGCGAGATGTATACAACGCGAGCAATGCGCCCTTCAATCATCATCGAGCCTTTGGTTAGGTTACCCATTAAGCTACCCACTGTTGAGAAGCGGCTTAGAGAAACGAGAGATCCTTTGTCTTCATAAACGTAAGGCTTCAATGCACGCCCGTTCAGCTTAGCGACAATATTCGCATAGGCGCGGCTTGCCATCTGATGCGCAGCTTGAGCACGTGGTGGAACTAAAGACCCATCTGCTTGAGTACACTGGGCCAAATCACCAATAACGAAAATATCGTCATCACGAGTGGTTTGTAGCGTATCTTTCACCACTAG
>NZ_JATABG010000182.1:0-6773 GCF_036533755.1 Vibrio sp. M260118
ATGAAATCCTGCAGCTCGTGAATGATCGTAAACGTATTCAAGTGACTGAGCTTGTCGATGTGATCGGCGTGTCTGGGGTTACCATTCGTCAAGATTTGAACTTCTTAGAGCAAGAAGGTTACCTCAAGCGGGTTCATGGTGCGGCGATGGCGCTACAAAGTGATGATCTTGATAGTCGCTTAGAAGTTCGTTTTGACATCAAGCAATCACTGGCTAACAAGGCTGCCGATTTGGTTGCGCCGAATGAAACTGTGTTAATTGAAGGGGGTAGTGCCAATGCTTTGCTCGCTCGAACGTTAGCTGAACGCGGTGACGTAACCATCATTACCCCTTCGGCCTATATCGCACATCTAATTCGCAATACTTCGGCCAACATTATTTTGCTCGGAGGTGTGTATCAGCATCAGGGTGAAAGTCTGGTTGGCCCACTCACTAAGCTCTGTATTGAGAACATCCATTTTAGTACGGCGTTTTTAGGCATTGATGGTTTCCACCAAGATACCGGCTTTACCAGTCGCGACATGATGCGCGCAGAGATCGCCGATACGATTTTGGCTAAGCAGCGTCGTAATATCATCCTTACCGATTCGAGTAAGTTTGGTCAGATTTTCCCATCGACAATTGGCACGACGAGTAATATCTCCATCTTGCTGACCGATGATTCAGCGCCTGAAGAAGATTTAGCCTACCTGAAATCGTCAGGTGTTGAAGTTGTTGTCGCTTAGAACGATTGCCAGAGGTGCTAATAGGGGATTACTGACTTAGTGCAACTCTCTTTGCCGCTGTTAAACCCATTTGATAGCCGGCCTCTAGTTTTGCCTTGTCTGTGGTTAAGCGTCCAACTTGAAAGCTGTCTTCCGGTGCAATCACATGAATCGTGCAATCCTCGGGCGGGTTATTAATAAACTCTAACGTTTGATTGTAGCGCTCAGCCCTGTTAATCATTGCCTCAGCGAGGTTTGGAGTGCCTTTCATCAGACGACGAATGAGCCAAGGGGCTTTGGTTGGTTTCTTCTGATAGCCAAGCCTTTGTGAAAGAACCACAGTTATCGTTTTTGCTCCGCGTTTGTATGCTTCAATCACTGGAATCGAGTCAGATACTCCGCCATCTATCATACGTTTGCCCCCCAATTTAAGGTGGTTTCGATACGCAAACGGTAAGGAGCACGAAGCCTTAGTTAGCTGTTCAAGGTTGCTCTCGTTACCTTGAATATAAACGGGCGTACCTGACTCAACATCTGTAGTCACAACGTGGAATGGCAGAGATTGCTGGTTGAAGGCTTGCATGTCATAAGGATTGTTTTTTGCGATATGGTCCCACAGCCAATCGAGGTCGACCCAATGACCGCCTTTGGTAAACTTCTTAAAATTGATGAAATCTGGCTGGCAAGAGTAATCCAAGATAATGGTATGAGTGCGACCTCGTTGCTTGGATAGCCACGAAGCAATATTGGTTGAACCTGCCGATACACCAATACAAAAATCAAATGGGTTGTAGTTATGGTCAAGAAAGCCATCTAATACCCCAGCAGCAAAGATGCCTCGCATCGCTCCACCTTCAATGACTAAGGCGTGTTTATTGGAGTGAGTAGACTCTGCTTGGCTAGATTCACTTTGACTTGAATGGGGTTGATTTTCGAACGTCATAACTTCCTGTCACTCTCCTGTTCGTCCATTTGAGTATTAACACTAGTCTATAACTGTGACGCGAGCAATACAGTCGCTTTATTGATATGACTAACTCTGTGATATGTTACTTGGGCGTGTGAGTAAAGCGTCATCACAAGGAAAAGAGATGCAATTGAACACTCTGATTGGCGAAAAAGAAGGGATCATATTATCAATCGTTTATCAATATTATGGTGATCTAGCCAAGGTAGTGGCTGAGTGGGTCGTCGAGTAAAAAGCTTTGATGAAACAAATTTATTAGATTAAGCACAGCTCATTGAGTTAAGGAACCAATATGAAAGTCGTTATCGCCCCGGACTCATACAAAGAGAGCTTAACCGCTATGGAAGTCGCCACCGCGATCGAGAATGGGTTTAAGCAGATTATGCCTGATGCTCAGTACGTCAAATTGCCGATGGCTGATGGTGGTGAAGGTACGGTTCAATCGCTCGTAGATGCGACTGGGGGCGATATCGAATCGGTCACGGTGACTGGCCCTTTGGGGCAATCCGTTGATGGTTTCTATGGTTTGTTGGGTGATGGCTCAACCGCAGTGATTGAGATGGCGGCTGCATCGGGCTTGCATTTGGTCGAGCCTAGTCAACGCAATCCGATGTTGACGACTTCTTATGGCACTGGAGAGCTGGTCAAAGCAGCTCTCGATAAAGGAGCTCAACATATCATCATAGGTATAGGCGGCAGCGCGACGAACGACGGTGGTGTCGGAATGGCGCAGGCGTTAGGAGCAAAATTACTTGATAAACATGGTAAAGATTTGGCGTTTGGTGGCGGCGTATTGGCCGATCTCGCGACTATTGATTTGTCTGGGCTTGACCCTCGTTTATCTGATGTTCAGCTAGAAGTCGCATGCGATGTTGATAATCCGCTATGTGGTTTAAAAGGAGCGTCGCATATCTTCGGTCCTCAGAAAGGCGCAACGCCTGAAATGGTTGAGCAGCTTGATAGCAACCTTGCCCACTATGCTGAGGTGATCCGCCAAACCACTGGTAAACACGTGATCAATCAAGCGGGAGCAGGCGCAGCTGGTGGGCTTGGCGCAGCGTTGCTTGGCTTGTTTGATGCCAGCTTGCGGTCAGGCATTAGCATAGTGATGGATGCAGTAAATCTATCAGAAGTGGTGAAAGACGCTGATTTAGTGGTCACGGGTGAAGGGCGTATCGATAGCCAAACGATTCACGGCAAAACTCCCATAGGAGTGGCGCGAGTGGCCAAACAATACGAACTACCTGTGATTGGTATTGCAGGCAGTATTGCCAAAGATTGTGCGGTAGTACATGAGCACGGTATTGATGCAGTTTACAGTGTTGTTCTAGGAGCCACTGACTTACCAACCGCTCTGAAAGAAGCGGTGTTTAATGTTGAAATGACGTCACGTAATGTTGCTGCTGCATTGGCACTCTCACTTAAATAATCAACCCCTTTACACTGTAAACGGCCGCTAACCAGCGGCCGTTTTTTTTGGAACAAACAAACTTGCGTTATTTGTTGGAGAAATAAATCGTTCACTAAAGATAAATGCAAACGAAACAAAAATGTCACCTAATCGGTGAAAAATGGCTGCGAAACGAAACAAACGAACTCCGTAAGAAACTAAACGAAACCTCAATACTAAGGAAAGGAATGATGAAACACTTATGGATTACCGGAATGCTTTCAGCGGCTGTATCTGGTTCAGCACTCGCAGCAACGGAAGTAACATGGTGGCATGCAATGGGCGGTCAGCTTGGCGAAACCGTGAACAAAATTGCGACTGATTTCAACGCATCTCAAGATGACTACAAATTAGTTCCTGTTTACAAAGGCTCTTATACAGAGACACTAACGGCAGGTATTGCGGCTTTCCGTGCGAACGAAGCGCCAAACATTCTTCAGGTGTTTGATGCAGGTGCTGCAACCATCATGAATGCAAAAGGTGTGGCTAAGCCAGTGCAAGACATCATGGTAGATTCTGGTTACAGCTTCAACTCTAAAGATTACCTAGCGGGTGTACGTAACTTCTATGCAGACAGCCAAGGTAAGATGGTTGGCATGCCATTCAACAGCTCAACGCCTGTACTTTACTTCAACCGCGACATGCTTGCAGAAGCGGGTGTTGAAGCACCTAAGACTTATGAAGAGATGGAAGTCGTTGCGCAAAAGCTAAAAGCAAAAGGCCACGCGGCATTTTCTCAGTCTCACACTCCTTGGATCTTCTTTGAGAACTTCAAATCTCGCCATAACCAACAGCTAGCTGACAAGAATAATGGTTACGATGCGCCAGCAACCAAAGTTATGTACAGCACTAAGAACCTACAGATGCACTTCACTAAGATGAAAGAGTGGGCAGACAAGGGTTACTACAAATATTACGGTAAAGACTGGGCAGCGAACCAAACGCCATTCGAACGTAAAGAAGTCGCAATGTGGATTGGCTCTTCGGGTTCATTTGGTGGCCTGCGTGACCGCGTTGACTTCAAGCTAGGCACGACATTCCTTCCTTACTGGGAATCGGTCGATAAGAACGCTGGCGTGACCTTTATTGGTGGTGCGGCGCTGTTTGCTCTGTCTGGTCATGATAAAGCAGAAGACAAAGGTGTTGCGGCATTCTTTAACTACCTAACTAGCCCAGAAGTTCAAATGCAGTGGCACAAAACAACGGGTTACGTTCCTGTCACTAACGCGGCTTATGAGCTAACTAAAAAATCTGGCTACTACAAAGAGAGCCCAGATGCAGAAGTGGGTGTTCAGCAATTGAGCCTACCTGGTGGTGAGTGGACTAAAGGTTACCGCCTTGGCTTCTACCCTCAGATCCGCGAAGTGATGTACCGTGAAACGGATAAGATCTTTGCAGGTGAGTCAAAAGTTCCGGCTAGCCTAGAGAAGATCGATATTGAAGCACAACAGCTTCTAAAGCGCTTCGCACGCACTGTTCAGTAAATTACGACCTTAAGCCTCACCTTTAGGGGGGGGCTTTCTTTTATCTCATATTTCTACTTTTTGGAGTCCACGTGGAACGTCGTCAACAATTCCGGCACTCTCCTTTGCCTTATGTGTTTCTGGCTCCGCAGATTTTAATTATTGCGATATTTTTTATCTACCCGGCAGCTCAAGCGGTTTACCTATCCTTTATGTTGGAAGATCCTTGGGGGTTATCATCCACCTTTGTCTGGTTTGAAAACTACACCATCCTTTTTGAATCAGAGGAATATTTAAAATCTGTCGGGTTTACTCTGTATTACTCGCTGTTGGTATCTTTCTTTTCATTGGCACTGGCGTTATTGCTCGCAGTAAAAGCGAATAATGTTCTTCATGGTCAAAGCACCTATCGAGTCACACTCACTTGGGTATATGCGGTAGCCCCTGCGGTGGCAGGTATGATGGGCACTTTCTTGTTCAGCCCTCACCTAGGTGTGTTTGTCGATCTGTTTAAAGCCCTCGATATCAACTTCAGTTTTCAAACTGACTCGAATGACGCCATTATCGCGCTTGTCGTTGTCTCGGTGTGGAAGCAGATCTCGGTAAACTTTGTTTATTTTCTGGCAGGTCTTCAGTCTATTCCAACTTCGGTTAAAGAAGCGTCGATTCTCGACTGTATTAGCGATACCAGGCGTTTCTGGACTATCACCTTTCCGCTTCTTGCCCCAACCGGTTTTTTCTTGTTGGTGATTAACCTGACCTATGCCTTCTTCGATACTTTCGGTGTTATCGACATGATGACAGGCGGGGGACCGGGCGGCTCGACCACAACCTTAGTGTACAAGGTGTTTACTGACGGGTTTGTCGGCGCAGACCTTGGTGGTAGCTCAGCTCAATCGGTAGTGCTATTGATTATGGTGCTTGGTCTTACCTATCTTCAGTTCCGTTTTATTGAAAAACGTGTTCATTATTAAGGGAGCTAAGACAATGAAAAACAATAGAATTAGCGATCATATTATTCTTATCTTGGGTGCGGCTTTTATGCTGTTCCCTATCTGGCTTATCTTCGCCAGCTCCACTCATGATTCAGCCACCATTCTTACGGAAGGCTTACAGTGGCTGCCAGGTGATCACTTTATTGAGGTCTATGATAAGGCGTGGAACACCGACCAAGGCTTCACTACTGACGTTACGGCTAAGACAATGATCATCAACTCGTTGATCATGGGGTTAGGGTTCGCCATCGGTAAGATAATCATCTCTCTGTGTGCAGCCTATGCTTTGGTCTACTTCAGGCTGCCCTATGCTAGTGCTTGGTTCTGGCTGATCTTCGTCACCCTGCTGCTTCCTCTTGAAGTGCGCATCATGCCTTCTTATGAAGTGGTGTCTAAGCTAGGCATGCTGAACAGTTATTCTGGTCTTATCGTTCCGCTAATTGCGTCGGCAACGGCGACCTTTTTCTTTCGTCAGTTCTTTAAAACCATACCTGATGAACTGCTTGAGGCGGCACAGCTAGATAATGCAGGGCCACTGCGCTTTATCGTCGATATCTTACTACCACTTTCACGAACCATGATGGCGGCGATTTTCATCATCATGTTTGTGGTTGGTTGGAACCAGTACTTATGGCCGATCATGATGACCACTGATGAAAGCTATAACACCATAGTGATGGGTATTAAGCAGATTTTGGCCAACATCAATGAGACGCCAGACCCAAGATACAACTATGCCTTTGCCATGGTGATCCTCGCCATGCTACCGCCCGTGCTGGTGGTGATTATCTTCCAACGCTGGTTCGTTAAAGGACTGGTTGAGAGCGAAAAGTAGAATTTAGAGCGAATATAACAATGTTACAAATTAAGCAATTGGTAAAAACTTACGAAAATGGCCATCAGGCAGTCAAAGGCGTCAATCTAGATACCGCCAACGGCGAATTTATCGTGCTTGTTGGCCCTTCTGGGTGTGGTAAGTCGTCTATTCTGCGCTCTATCGCAGGGTTAGAGTCGATCTCTGGTGGCGAAATCTACCTCAATAACCGACGAGTTGATACCGAAAAACCTGCGTCACGCGAGATTGCAATGGTGTTCCAAATCTACGCTCTCTATCCTCATGTGACGGTGTACAACAATCTCGCTTACGGTCTTAAAAATCGTGGTGTGGATATATCAGTGATTGATGAGAAGATT
>NZ_JATABG010000183.1:0-6736 GCF_036533755.1 Vibrio sp. M260118
TGCCATCACCATCGTGGGTCGAGAATCTTTGAATGTCGAAATACATCTGCTTGCCTCTTGGTTCGCACTCTGAACTTGTTCTCCACTTTGCTGTTTCGCAAATAAAAGCTTCATTTGAGAGTTCACAAGTTTCGCTTAATCTTCATTTAATGAAATTATTATACTTTCAAATGAAACTTCAATTGATCAAAATCAAGATCTGATTCGATAGTCAGATCTATAGTGATCCCATCGTCAAAACAGAGATTTTGTTTAAGGTAGAAACCATGATTGAACTTTATTTAGATACTGCTGATGTGGCAGAAGTAGAGCGCTTTAACCAGTGTCTTCCTCTTAAAGGTGTAACGACAAACCCAAGTATTTTGGCCAAGTCAAAGCAAGGGCTAAATGAAACCCTAATAGGTATGCAACAGGCACTTGGTGGTACACCACGCTTTCACGCTCAGGTAGTAAGTTCGACAGTAAAGGACATGGTGGCAGAAGCACGCCAGCTAAATGAGCTACCTTACGATATGGTAGTAAAAGTACCTGCAACCGAGGCTGGTTTAGCTGCGATTAAGATAATGAAAAGCGAAGGAATTAACGTTCTAGCTACCGCGATATACTCAGCCCAACAAGGTTTTCTGGCTGCCCTTTGCGGCGCAGACTACCTAGCACCTTATGTAAACCGCATAGATGCAATGAACGGTAACGGTGTTGAAGTGGTTGCGGACCTGCAGTTATTGCTCGATCAAAACCAGTTATCAGCGAAGATTTTGGCCGCAAGTTTCAAGAACACGCAACAAGCGATGGAAGTGATGAAACTGGGTATCGAAGCCATTACCCTACCAACCGATGTAGCGGCGCAGATGTTTGCCCATCCTGCGGTTCAACCGGCTATTGAACAGTTTGATAAAGACTGGAAACAGACATTTGGCGGCAAGCTTTCATTTGAAAGCTAGATTGCTATGATTTTCAGTTCCGATCTTCGATAAACAAGAACTTAGATTTATAATTGGCATATGCCAATAATAAATTGCTATATTGGCTCCATACTAATCATGTTAGTTTGGAGCCAATATGATCTATGCCATCCCTTGTAACGACACAACCGTAAGCAATCACTTTTCTAAATGTCAGCAAATTGCTGTGTTCGACGATAGTTCTCAACACATTGAGTTTATTCCCACCAACCAATCTAACTCTCGCTGCGGCGTGAAAAAGCTGTGGCAGAAGGTTATAACTGGTTACAAAGTAGACGTTGTTGTAGTAAGAAACGTTGGCCAAAATATGCTTAAGAGCCTGTTTCAATCTCAAGTGAAAGTAGTCGCTGCCCCAGCAAAGCAAGAGATCGAAAGCCTTTGCTTTGATCAGCTGACGCAAGTTGAGAGTTTGGATTACGCGAAAGAGTCGCCCAACAAAAAGCCGTGCTGTGGTCATAAAACATCATCTCACCTTTTGATTCCAAGCCAACCAAACTGGCATGAAATACGGAGGATTAAACAATGACGTTACTACTCACTGTATGCATATTTGTTAGCTTTATTGCCTTAATGGCGATAGGGGTGATGTTCCAACGGCAACCAATCCAAGGCAGTTGCGGTGGACTATCGAAACTAAAAATAGATCGGGAATGTGACTGCAAAGAGGTATGTGTAGAGCACCAACGTAAGCTCTACCAGATAAAAGAGCCGAAGTGAGCACTGACAAACTTAATTACTTTAACTTAAGGGCGTGGCCAGAGATAAGGCTATTCGCCACTTTGTAGCGCGCCCTTTTGATAATATTGCCAAATGTCTGCCGTGAGACCTGCATTTGCGCGGCAGCATCAATCTGGTTCATCCCCTCTTGATCGGCTAACCTCAAAGCTTCTAACTCATCTGGCAACAGTTCGACCGTTTCTAGCTCATCCATTCCAACCCCGTTGGGCTTATAGAACGCATACGCTGCATTGCCACAAATATTTCTCTGTTTCTTCGGACGAGCCATGATTAAAGTCCAACCCTAACTGTTATCGTAACCAAGCACTCAGCGTGTCGCCAAAGCATTGAGTACGACTTTACACTTATGACACGCTTGCTCACCTTTGTGAGTCATATACATGGTAGTAATTGCGACTTCTTGTTTATGAAACACACAAAAATTTACGATGCTACTGTCTGGATGACTATACTCCGCTGCGGGCGCGAATCCAATTCTGATCATGCTATTTGGCCAAAGCTGGGGCTTTTCACGCCCCCAGTGCTTAGTGGAGCGTTGCTGATTGTACTAGTCGGTAAATTTTTCTAGTTGATGCATAAACACGTCACACAAGCATCCAGTGAGTAGTGATCATCTCCCAACGCTACTCAAGCCATAGCACTAAAGGCTACTCGCTAGTTAAATTGCGCAGTTTCGGGTCATCGGCCAAGTACTCAACAAACTCGACTTCAAAGCCTGCAGGGTCAACAAAGTAGATGTTCTTTCGGTAGGGTTCTTCGGCTCCCGGCTTGGCAATCGGGAACCCAGCTTCCACCAGCCTACTGATAACCGCTTCAATATTGTTGGTGACATAAGCAAAGTGCGCTAACCCAACTTGGTGTCCAGCCAAATCACGGTTCTCCCCTTCGCCGTGGTCACTCAAGGCAATATACTGGTATTCATCACCAAAATGGAGCCAGTTTCTAGGCTTGCCGCTCCACTCTCCCTTCCCCTCATCACGAACATACCAGTGAGGAAATGCCGCTTGATAAAATTTCAACATTTCAGGGATGTCCTTAACGACCAAATTCACGTGCTCTAGTTGAATCATAGCTTTCTCCTTATGCTTTCCTAGTCAACATTGAACATGCTAAAACCTCAAGTATGGTTGAGGTAAAGGACTTTTTTAGTTTTCTTTCATTGACGACTTTGTTGATCAGTAAACGAAAAATAGGGAAGCGATTTACTTCCCTATAGACAAATTAGCAACAGCTTACGTGTTATTTTTTTCAGCCACTAACCCCGTAACTCCGCTAACGACCCCCTTACTCGCATGCTCTGCTGATTCAATCGTGCTGATAAGGTTTTTAAAAATACCCTCATCATTGAGCCAATCTAACTTAACCAGACCGATTGCATTGTGGACATTTGAATGAACATCTCTATGAGCAGACTCCATACGTAGATAGGATGGATATTGACGAAACTCTTCATATCCTCGTCCTTCGTAATACCATTTACCTAATCGGCAATTGAAATGGTCGACTCGAACCGCATCTGCTTCTGGTCCCTCACCACCTTTTTCAAGCGCTATATAGCTATTTTGCATATAGACAATATGGTCTAACGTCACCAATGAAGCGAAAGACATATCCTTCGCGAGAGTGGCGATACGAATTGTTGAAGAGGATGTATCTGCGACTTTGGCAAACTCTTTGCTAAACGTATTTACATCATGCGAGATAACCCTTGTTTGCTCAGAAAAACTCGCCGTTTGTTCTACTACTTCATCGATTCGGCTGGTAATTGAGTTGACGGTATCACTGATGCTCTTGGTCGACTCGCGCGTTCTGTCAGCCAATAACCGAACTTCATCAGCGACGACAGCAAATCCACGTCCCACCTCACCAGCACGCGCAGCTTCAATCGCTGCATTAAGCGCCAACAGATTGGTCTGCTCGGCTATCCCCGTTATTACGTCGATAGTTTCCGAGATACGCTCACTCTCTCCCCCTAGCGCTTTGGCTGTGTTTTCCATACTTTGCATACAAAATGACATGTTCTCTAACGCAGAAAGAATTTTGTCTATTAGTACTCTGCTCGATTCCGCACTGGCTTGGTTTTCATTGGCAAAGCTAAGCACTGAATCCATTTCCTCTGCGAGACTAGCAAGATTTGCTTGATTCATTTTTAGGTTATCAATCAAGTTACCCGTGTTTATCCTGTGGAGCTCGCTTTTTAAGCTATTCTGACGTGAAAATAGATTCGCTTCTTGAATTGATTCAATCGCTCGATTGACATCAGTGATTTGCTTTTTAAAACTTCCCGGCATACCTTCAGGTAACATTCGTCGATAGTAACGCTTCTGCCCTGTCGCTTCGAAACTATTCGCTAACTCCCTCGAGTAAACTTCGATTACATCCAAAAAATCGTTAAGTGCCCACGCAACATAGCCGACTTCACCCATACCTTTCGTTTGAGTAATCCTTACATGGGTATTGCCATCTTTTGCTTCGCGCAATACCTCATTGATTCTATTCAGTACCACCAAAGACTTAAGATGATCAAAATAGAAAAAGATCGCGAACGCTATAGATAGAGCAGGGATAACTAACTCTAACGCTGTTATACCGTTTTGAATAATGTGTACTAAAGATAAAATAGTGATTAGCAGAACAAAGACCACACACGCAAGCAGTGACTTGTTTTTTAAAAATGGGATATTTTTACTGATATGTTTCTCTGACATGTTCAAGACTCCATACAAGAATTGTACAAATGAATCATGAACTCTGGATAACTTAAGCCATGTTGTTCTTCTACCCAAGCGACCATTTTATTCCATGATGCCTCAGGCGCCTGACTACGTTCAGCATTGCTCTCCATTTTAAGCATATCGGCATAGACAGCGAGAATCTGTTGTTTTGCTCTTTCTGGAGCAGGTCGGCGAACGGAGTAATAACCAATTAGCTTTCCATTCTCGTAATCAGGGGTGATGTTGGCAAAGACCCAATAATAGTCTCCATCAGCGGTACTATTTTTAACAAAACCAAAAAACTCTTCTTCTCGTTTTAACGTGCTCCACAAGCCGTAAAATACGCCCCTTGGCATATCAGCGTGGCGAATAATGTTATGGTTTTTTCCGAGAAGTTGCTCTTCAGAAAAGTTGGAAACACGCATAAACATACGATTCGCGTATTTAATCTTTCCTTGGGTATCAGTTTTAGAAACGATGAAAGAGTCTTTAGGTATAGTAATTTCGTTATTCATAACTTGTCGAGGACTCCTAATAAAACAATCACCAGAAAACAAAAGAGATTGACTTTCCAGTGGTTTTTCCTTGTTAAGCTATAACAACTATAGAAGATTCGGAGCCATCTAGGTAATTGTCACATCACACAATTTGTAAGTTGGAGCAAATTAACTTGCTACTGTTTAATCGGCTTTATTACTCGACACGGGTTACCCGCAGCAACTACATTGGATGGAACATCTTTGGTTACGACACTGCCAGCACCGATGACGCTATTTTCGCCAATTGTTACACCAGGGCAAACAATCACACCGCCGCCAAGCCAAACATTGTCACCAATAGTTATCGGCGTGCCGAACTCAACACCCTCTTCTACGCGACCTTTTACACCCAACGGATGGCCCGCTGTATAGATTTGTACGTTAGGTGCAAACAGAACATTGTCACCAATATGAACTTCAGCGACATCAAGCACAACGCAGTTAAAATTAGCGTAGAAGTTTTTGCCAACGTTGATGTTCGAGCCATAATCACAGCGAAAAGGGGGTTCAAGATACGCTTTACCATCGTTTGGGATCAGTGTGTCGATCGCACTGCGCCACTCGTCTGTATCAGGAATACTGTTATTTAGTTTTTGCAGTACCTTTCGACAGGCAATACGTTCATCGTAGAGCTCTTTGTCCCAAGCATCGTATGGCTCACCTGCCAGCATCTTCTGTTTTTCAGTTTTCATCTTTCTACCACTCAATCTGTACACAACGCATCGAAATATCGCATATCAACGTCAGCGTACAGCAAACTTGATGCGACTAAATGACAACTGCGTGTGTATTATCACCCTTTGTGCCTTTGCCCCCTCATAACCTCAGTTACTCGCTGTTATCTAAATATCGACTGAAATATTTTTACGCAATTATGCTTCTATTCCATATAACTAATATAAAGTCATGAATATCGAGATTTTCTTTAAGGAGAGACTGCATGCTTAACATGAACTTTTCCCAGCAAGTTGTCATTAATACTGACCCCATGCCTTGGGTTGCCAGCCCCTCTCAAGGTGTTTGGCGTAAACTACTCGAACGTGAGGACGCAGAGTCTGAGCACACAACAAGTATCGTCCGCTACGAAGCGGGCTCCCAGTTTAAAACTCACCTACACCCTATAGGTGAAGAGATTCTCGTTTTAGAGGGCGTTTTTTCTGATGAAGATGGCGATTATCCGGCAGGCACCTACTTACGTAATCCCCCTGGTAGCAGCCATGCACCGTTTAGCAAGCAAGGCTGTACTATCTTTGTCAAACTCAACCAATTTGATGCTCGAGACACAGCAACAGTAAGAATCGACACCAATACTCGCCCGTGGCTTATCGACCACCTGCGATATCGATAAAAGAGCCCGTGACGAATGAAGCCTCATCAGACAATAGCCAAGCAATGGAGTTAGCCACTTCTAAAGCGGTACCTCCTCGACCTAGCGGAAGCTGAGGCCCTAATCTGTCTACACGTCCTGGTTCTCCACCATCAGCATGCATTTCAGTGTAGATACAGCCCGGCCTAACCCCATTAACGCGAATATTACGTGAGGCCAACTCCAAAGACAGGCCTTTAGTTAACGAGTCCATTGCACCTTTAGACGCTACATAGTCGACATATTCAAACGGAGCGCCTGTTCTTGATGCCGCAGAGGAGACATTAACAATAGATCCATCTCGATCAATTTGATTGATAAACGCCTTACAACATAAAAAACAACTCACAACATTGGCGTCCATGACTTTCTTAAATCGTTCTAAGTCAATCTCACTCAACGTCGATTGAGTAAATA
>NZ_JATABG010000184.1:0-6711 GCF_036533755.1 Vibrio sp. M260118
GAGCTAGACACCGCGTTTAATATTGCGGCTAAACAAGCTGCGCCAAGCCTGATAACTCTTCCTGTTTCTTTGACCGTCGCGGAGGCAAAATAATGAAACATACATTGATTGGTTCTTTAATTGCATTGACGGCAATTTCGTTTACTAGTGCAGCGGCTGATTTGGCCTCTCCTGCAAAAGTCGACGCAAAAGCTCAACAACAGCACAACATTCAGCGTGAATCAGGATTCAAACAGACTGAACGTGAACTCGCAGCATTAAAAGCACAGCTAATAAAGCAAAGGGAAACTTTGCAACAGCAGAACGATCGACTGGTTTCTGAGTTTAGCCAAAATGAGGATAAACTCGCTCGATTAGAAGAGAAGCTGCGTTTAGAAACGGGTAGTTTAGGTGAAGTGTTTGGCGTTGTTCGCCAGCACGCAAAAGAACTGGATTCAGAGCTTTCACAATCTGTGACCGCAGCGGGCGCACAAACTCATTCATTTGTCGTTGAGGACATCGTCGCTGCAACTAAACTACCGTCGATGCCGCAGCTTATCGGCCTTTGGTCTGCTTTGACGGAACAAATTCAAGCAAGTGGCCAAGTTCAGTCCGTCAACGTTAAGTTTGTTGATGGGGAAGGGCTTAGCCAGGAAGTGACAGCGCAACGTCTTGGTGCCTTTGGTTTGGTTGGCGAACAAGGTTACCTTAATTGGAATAACGCAAAACAAGATGCGGCAGTATACATTAAGCAACCAGAGAACGGACCGACATCAGCATCACTGTTAGGTCTATTAAATGGTGAGCGTACCAACCTTGTTGTTGACCCTTCACGCGGCATTATGCTTGAGCAACTCGCGCTCACGCCAAGCTTTCTTGACCGACTTCAAGCTGGTGGTGTGGTTGGTAAAGTGATTATCGGTCTGCTGGTTATTGGATTGATCATCTCGTTGGTACGTGGTGTAAGCCTATCTATCGCAAGGCAAAAAATTCGCAAGCAGTTGAAAATGCCTCAAAACCCCGGCGACAACCCATTAGGGCGAGTGTTGGCGGTATATAGCAAAGAGAAGAACCAAACCGTTGAAGCGCTTGAGCTACGTCTTTTGGAAGCCGTTGTTGATGAACAAGCGGGCCTAGAGAAAGGTCTATCAATGCTTAAGTTGCTAGCCGCCCTTGCTCCAATGCTTGGTCTACTTGGAACGGTGACAGGCATGATCGAAACCTTCCAAGTCATTACTCAGTTTGGTAATGGTGACCCGAAAGTGATGGCCGGCGGTATTTCTATGGCACTGGTAACAACAGTACTTGGTTTGATTGCCGCTATGCCACTGTTACTTATGCACAATATTTTAAGTGCTCAAGCCGAGGGTATCCGAAATATTCTTGAAAAACAGGGGATTGCTCTAGTCGCTGAGCAAGCAGAGAAAGATAGCTCTAACAGCTACAATGGTTTGGAGAACGCAGCGTAATGGACGCGATACTCGCTCTCTTCCCTGAGGTGATTGCTACCAGTAACTGGCTAACCTCGTTGCAAGATTTCATGCAGCAGGGGGGCTATGTACTTTGGTGGCTCTCTGGGGTTGTACTGATTTGCTGGTTGTTGATTGTTGAGCGTATTGTTTACTTATGGTTTCAGTTCCCTAAACAGAGAAACCAATGGGTCGAGAACTGGAGGCTTCGTCGTGACCAAAACTCATGGTTTGCACGTGCCATCCGCGAAGGTTGGTTGTCTGAAGCGCATACATTGCTCAATCAAAACCTCAATATCATTAAAGTGTTAGTAACAATTTGTCCGATGCTCGGTTTGTTAGGCACGGTAACGGGAATGATTTCCGTGTTTGATGTGATGGCTAATCAAGGTCGCAGTGACCCCAAGTTGATGGCTTCTGGTATCTCATTAGCCACTTTGCCAACTATGGCGGGAATGGTCGCGGCACTGACTGGCATGTTTGCCTATGCTCGTTTGGTTAAAGTGTGCCAAATGAAAGAAATTAAATTGGAAAAATCTTTAAGGAGTCAACGATGAGACTCGGTCGACGTCATCATAAACAAAACGAAGCTCAGGTGGATCTGACTTCAATGCTTGATATCGTTTTCATTATGTTGATCTTTTTCATTGTTACTAGCTCTTTTGTTCGCGAGTCGGGTGTTGAAGTCAATAGGCCAACCGCTTCCAACGTGGTTAGTCAAAAAGAGGCGGGCATATTTGTTGCGATTACATCAGCGAATGATATCTATATTGATAAGCGCATAGTGGATGTAGAGCGAGTTGAAGCAACGTTAGAACACCTTTTGCTTGATAAGCCAGATGCCTCACTGGTGATACAGGCTGATGAGCACGCCTATAGCGGAACCGTGGTGAAAGTCATGGATGCTGCAAAAGGCGCTGGCGTTAAGAATATCGCTTTGGCTGCGGAGAAGATCTAGTGGGTCGATTTCTCATTGCGACACCGATAGCTTTATCCTGCGCAGTCGCTATTTTTAGTTTAATGGCTTGGATGGTCGACACTGGCCACCGCCGAGCACCGGAACCGAGTGAAGCGTTGAGTTTTAATATGGTGATGGTAGAAAATGAACAAGATGTTCAACGTCGTCAGCGTTCGGTGCCGGAACAGCCTCAAGCACCAGAAGTACCAGAGCAGATGCCAACGTCACAGGCTAATATGAAGTTGTCTCAGCTATCACCCATGTCTCAGCCTATGCTCGGGCTTAATACCGCGATTGGTGGATTAGCAATTAGCGCACCAAGCTTTGGTGAATTTGGTGTCAATCAGCAAGCAATGCCATTGTATCGTGTCGAGCCGCGTTACCCAGCAAAAGCACTTAAGCGCGGAGCTGAAGGCTATGTTGTAATGAAGTTTACGATTGATCCAACCGGCAAACCAGTTGATGTCGAAGTGTTGGAAGCAAACCCAAAGCGTATGTTTGAACGTGAAGCGATTCGAGCGCTGAAGAAATGGAAATACCAACCAAAAGTTGTTGATGGCAATGCCATCGCCCAATTTGGTCAAAGCGTGAGATTGGAGTTTAAGATAGCCAAATGATTAAGCGATTATTGTCAATTTGTTTAGTACTGTTGTCTGGGGCCTCATTTGCACAGGAGCTTAGTCAATATACGGCCACAAGAGTACACAAAGCCAATGAGCTTGCGCAGAATGAGCAAGTCACCCAAGCCATTACCATGTTAAATGAGATAGACACATCTCGTGAATATGATCAGGCTTTTGTTGCTCGCATTCTAGGCGTGTTTTATTGGCAAGATGGTAAACCAAAGCAGGCGATTAAGTATCTAGAGAAAGCGGTGGCGAGTGGCCTTCTACAAGATGAACAAGGTTGGGTTACGGAGCGAATGTTGGCAGACCTGTATCTCAATGAACATCAGTTTGAACGCGCTTTAAAGCACTACTACGTTTTGCAAAAGACAGTGCCTAAAACGCAAAAGGCGGATGACCTATGGTTGCGTATTGCCCAGTCTCACTATCAATTAGAACAGTGGTCTAAAGTTATACCCGCAGTGAATGAGTATTTAAAGGTTAGCCATGAAAGTCTGCTACAGCCTTTGTCTTTGAAGCTTGGATCTCAACTCCAACTTAAGAATTGGAAGCAAGCGATTCCGACGCTTGAACAGCTCATCGTTTTGCAGCCAGATAAAGTCAATTGGTGGAGACAACTGGTTGGGTTGCAGCTTCGTATAGGCAGAGATCGTGATGCGCTTGATACCTTGTCTTTAGCAAAGTTGAATAAGCTTGAACTTAGTCAAAGCGACCTTCGAATGCTTGCTCAGTTGTATGCCAAGCGTGGTATTCCTGAGCGTGCTGCTATTGAGATTAGTGAGTTAAACGATGCGAGTTCGGATGTGCAGTTACTGTCTGAACAGGCAACCTATTGGCAGCTAGCTAAAGAGTGGGATAAAGCGCTAGATATATGGAAACTGGCTGCAAAACAGGATGCTAAATACCACTGGAATGTTGCCCTGTTAATGGTACAGCAGGGCTACTATCAACCAGCCCTAAAGGTACTGGATAAAGTCCAAGGTAGAAAAGCAGACGTTGCGTTGGCTAAAACTCGCGCACTATATAAGCTCAACAAACTGGAGAAGGCACTAATAGAAGCAAAACGTGCAAACAATGTTGAGCCTTCAACACAAGCGAAGAGTTGGATTAAGTACCTGACCCAGCTTCGCAAAGCGAAACAACAGGTAGTAAGCTAAATAAAAAAGAGGGAAGCATATCGCTTCCCTCTTAACTACCTCATAACGTTGTTATTTCATATCGCAGCACACAAATTCAGCACGCCACAAAAGCCTTGTAGAGCCTTTCATGTTGGTCAGCAGCTCCTGACCAGACAATTGCGGGAATGCGTGCATAACTGTCACATCCTCGCTCTCTTCAGACCTTTGATAAGCCCTAACGTGCGTAAAAGTGCTTGATAAATTGTTTGTCAGCATACCTTTCGACAAGCAAATTCCGAAAACGTCGCGTTTCATCGTCTTTCCCTCTGACAATTGAGCCATCAAGTTTTGAGCTTGTTGTTATTTTGAGCTGATGGCGAGATTTAACGTTCCTACACATTTCAGTGTGCCTAATAATTATACGAAAAACGTGACTGGTTAGTATAAAAAATAATCTAAATTTGGTGTGACCAATATCACTTAATTCGCCCATTTTATCTAGCAAACTTCTAACTAGATCTAAAAGTAATCGATTGCTGAATAAGCGATGGTTACGTAATAACCTACAGTAATGAATTAGCTTTGTAATGCTCACAATTCTCGCAATCAGAAATCGGCCGAATGTTAGCTAAATGTTACTCTTAACGGTAGTGGAGGATGGGTATGAAATGGAGCAGTATCAGCTTTCGGAGAAGAATGCTGATCATTATGACGCTGTCGGGCTTAATCGAGTTGCTGATTCTCGTTGCAGCAGGGTTCATCTACGTTAAGCACGACCAAGAAGAGCAAATGGGCAGGCAAGCTCTAAAGGTTGCTTCTTTTCTTGCGAACTCGTCAGAAGTCGCGAGCCAGATAGAAAATGGTCTTGATCAATCAAGTCAGCAGGAGTATCGCGTTTTAACTAATCTGATTGGTGCTGCTTTTATTGTTATTGGCGATATACAAGGAGTGCGCCTTGTTCACCCTCTTGATCAACGTATTGGTAAACCGATGAAGGGTGGTGACAATGAGCGTGCTTTAGTGGGTGGTGAAGCTTATATTTCTGTCGCTGAAGGGTCACTGGGTTACTCTGTGCGTGGCAAAGCTGCGGTATTTAATGATCGCGGCGAGATCATTGGGGTTGTTTCAGTCGGGTACTTGCTTGATCGTCTGCAAGATCGTATTGAGCCGCTAATTATCTTTCTGACCGTGATGGCATTTATTGTCGTAGGCGCGAATGCGATTGTTTCTAGCTATGCCTCGCGAAGATTCCAAAAAGCGATCTTGGGATTTGAGCCTGAAGAGATCGGCAGGTTATATGTCGAACTTGATGTCACGATGGAGACCTTAAAAGAGGGCATATTATCCATTGATGACAAAGGTATATTAAGATCAATTAACCGCAGTGCGTGTCAGATACTTGGTCTTACTAAGCAGCACTGTTTAAACCGACCGATAAGTGAAGTATTGCCTGAAAGTGATTTACAAACTGTCATTCAAACTGCACGCACCGATAACGATATAAATCTTTATCTGAATCAACAGCGTTTGATCGCCAATCGTAGCCCGATAATTGTTGACGGACGTGTTGTTGGGGCGGTCTCGAGCTTTCGCCTGAAAGACGACTTAACTGAACTGACCGAGCAGCTAGCAAAAACAAAAGAGTATGCTGAAATGCTACGTTCTCAAACCCACGAGCATCGTAACAAGCTAAATACTATCAGTGGTATGGTTCAAATGGGTGAGCTAGAAGCGGTACAGCACCTGATTGGCCAAGAGACTGCCCATTATCAAGCTCTGATAGAGTTTTTGCGTGAGACGATAAAGGAACCGCTAATTGCAGGGATGTTGCTAGGTAAGACAGAGCGCGCGCGCGAGCTAGGGTTACAGTTGTTGGTTGAAGAGGGTTCTCGTTTAGAACCATTACCAAATACGATGAATCCAGAGGATCTAGTGACCATCCTTGGAAACTTAATTGATAACGCTTTTGATGCTACACGTGAAGCAATAACTGATGACCCTTGTTTTGCTGTTGGAAGGCGAACGATCGAAGTGTCGATCAGTGATTACGGAAACGAGGTGATATTGGAAGTGACCGATCAAGGGTGCGGTTTACCTGACAGCGTCAATACTGATTCCCTGTTAGAACGGGGGGTTTCAACTAAGGACTCTTCAACGCGGGGCGTAGGGCTATTTTTAACCAGTCAGTTAGCTTTACGTTATCATGGTCAACTAGAAATGAAGAACAACGATGATTTTGGAGCAAGGATGACAGTGTACATTCCTAAGGAAGAGCAAGCATGACTTCAGCAACTAGAGTGATGATTATTGAAGATGATTTGGCTATTGCTCAGCTACATCAGCGTTATCTTGAGCAGATTGGCGGCTATGAGGTGATTGGCATCGCCACCACTCAACTCGAAGCAAATTTGCAACTGGAGATCCTCAACCCGGATTTGTTATTACTCGATGTTCACCTGCCAGATGGAACCGGCTTGGATATTTTACAAAGCTTGCGAATTAACAAAATGGGCTGTGACGTCATCTTAATTACCGCTGCGCGAGACGTTGATACATTGCAG
>NZ_JATABG010000185.1:0-6627 GCF_036533755.1 Vibrio sp. M260118
GAGGTCCTTCAGCCGTAACTGTGGTTACAGAACAAGTGCAAACACATCAAGTCTCTCAATCTCTGGTGCTTGTGGGTAAATTAGATGCTGAACAGTCGGTTGTTATCTCTCCAGAAGTAGCAGGAAAAGTGGATGCTATTGCGGTTAAAGCCAATCAAGTGGTTCGCGAAGGTCAGCTATTGATTCAATTAGATGCTGATAAAGCTAAGGCTTCTGTTGCTGAGGCTAAAGCCTATTTAAAAGATGAACAGCGTAAACTGAAAGAGTTTGAACGCCTAGTTAAACGCAACGCGATTACACAAACAGAAATAGACGCGCAAGAAGCGAGTGTGGATATCGCCAAAGCACGTTTAGATGCTGCCAATGCTGATCTCAAAGACTTACATATTACAGCGCCGTTCACAGGTACTGTCGGCTTTATAGATTTTAGTCGCGGTAAGATGGTCAGTGCAGGCACAGAATTACTCACGCTAGATGACTTATCTATCATGCGCTTAGATCTGCAAGTGCCTGAGCGTTACCTTTCTCAACTGTCTAACGGAATGGCTGTCAGCGCAACCACAGCGGCGTGGCAGGGGCAAACTTTCACGGGCAAAGTAGTTGGAATCGACTCTCGTATTAACCAAGAGACGTTGAACCTAAGGGTACGTGTTCATTTCTCTAATCCTGAGCAACAGTTAAAACCGGGAATGTTGGTTTCTGCTGAGATGGACTTTCCACCCATTGAAGCGCCGATCATTCCTGTTCAAGCACTCGAATATTCGGGGACTAAACGTTTTGTTTACCTAGTTGGAGAAGATGGCAAAGCGGCGAGAACGGAAGTGACTCTTGGTGCTCGAGTTGACAATCAGGTGGTGATTGAACAGGGCCTCTCTATTGGTGACAAGATTGTTGTGCAAGGTATCGTAAACATGCGTGATGGTGTGGCGGTTTCTGAGTTAGGTAGGGATGGGTTGCCAAAAGGTAAGTCTAACAAAGATGAAGGTGCGAACTAATGCTGCTGTCTGATGTTTCTGTAAAGAGGCCGGTTGCCGCTATCGTGCTGAGCTTGCTGCTATGCGTTTTTGGTATCGTCTCATTTAGTAAGCTTGCAGTGCGTGAAATGCCCGATATCGAAAGTCCTGTAGTATCGATCAATACGCGCTACGATGGCGCTTCGGCCACCATTATCGAAAGCCAAATTACCTCGGTATTGGAAGACCAACTCTCTGGTATTAGTGGCATTGATGAAATCTCGTCAACAACGCGTAACAGCAGCTCGCGTATCACAATCACCTTTGAATTAGGTTACGACCTGAATACGGGTGTCAGTGATGTTCGTGATGCGGTTGCAAGAGCACAAAGATCACTGCCTGATGAAGCTGATGATCCTGTAGTGTTCAAGAACAATGGCTCTGGTCAGGCGTCGTTGTACATCAATCTAAGCTCATCGGAAATGGACCGTACTCAGCTAACGGACTACGTGGAGCGTGTACTGCTCGATCGTTTTAGCTTGATTTCTGGTGTTAGCTCGGTGGATGTTTCTGGCGGTCTGTACAAAGTTATGTACGTTAAGCTTAAACCTGAGCAGATGGCTGGGCGTGGCGTAACCGCGTCTGACATTACGTCTGCACTGCGTAACGAGAACGTCGAGAACCCAGGCGGTGAAGTACGTAATGATCAAATTGTCATGTCGGTGCGAACTGCGCGTAGCTACAATCAAGCGCAAGATTTCGAATACTTAGTGGTTAAACGCGCCTCTGACAACTCGCCTATTTATCTAAAAGATGTTGCGGATGTCTTCATCGGTGCGAAGAATGAAAATTCGACCTTTAAAAGTGATGGTGTGGTTAACGTCAGTATGGGCATCGTACCTCAATCTGATGCGAACCCGTTGGATGTTGCCAAGGCGGTACATAAAGAGGTTGATAGCATTCAGCAGTTCCTACCTGAAGGGACGCGTTTAGCGATCGATTATGACTCAACCGTGTTTATCGAACGTTCTATCACTGAGGTATACAACACCCTATTCATTACTGGTGGTCTGGTTATCTTGGTGTTGTACATCTTTATCGGCCAAGCGCGTGCTACTCTTATTCCAGCAGTGACAGTACCGGTTTCCCTGATTTCATCTTTCATCGCCGCTTACTACTTTGGTTTCTCTATCAACCTGATTACCTTGATGGCATTGATTTTATCTATCGGCTTGGTCGTTGATGACGCCATTGTGGTGGTTGAAAATATCTTCCACCATATCGAACGGGGCGAAAAACCATTGCTCGCCGCTTATAAAGGTGCGCGTGAAGTTGGCTTTGCCGTGGTAGCGACCACCTTAGTATTGGTGATGGTGTTCCTGCCTATCTCCTTTATGGATGGCATGGTTGGCTTGCTGTTTACCGAATTTTCTGTGCTGCTCGCAATATCAGTGATCTTCTCCTCTTTGATCGCTCTAACCCTAACCCCAGTATTGGGTAGCCACTTATTAAAGGCTAACGTTAAACCGAATCGATTCAATCTGCTGATCGATAATCTGTTTGGTTACCTGGAATCTGGCTATAGGAAGGCGTTAAAAGGGGCGCTGAAATGGAAGTGGGCGGCACCCCTAGTCATTATGGCGTGTATTGGTGGCAGTTGGGGTTTGATGCAGCAAGTTCCCGCGCAACTTGCTCCTTCAGAAGATCGCGGCGTCATCTTTGCCTTTGCTCGCGGTGCGGATGCCACAAGTTATAACCGCATGGCAGCGAACATGGACATCATTGAAGACCGTCTGATGCCATTGCTTGGTCAAGGCTTCTTAAAATCATTCAGTATTCAATCACCAGCCTTTGGTGGTAATGCAGGGGACCAAACAGGTTTCGTGATAATGATTTTGGATGATTGGAATGAGCGCGAAGTGACTGCTCAGCAAGCGTTGGGTGAAGTACGCAAAGCATTAGCGGGTATTGCCGATGTGAGAGTCTTCCCATTTATGCCAGGCTTTCGTGGTGGGTCAAGTGAGCCCGTACAGTTTGTACTGGGTGGCTCTGACTACGCTGAACTGAAAGTTTGGGCTGAGAAGCTTGAGCAGATTGCTGAAGACTCTCCTTATATGGAGGGGGCCGATATCAACTATTCAGAAAGAACACCTGAGTTAGTTGTATCGGTCGACAAACAGCGTGCAGCAGAGCTCGGTATTAGTGTGCAAGAAATCTCAGAAACGTTAGAGATCATGCTGGGCGGTAAGAGCGAGACAACCTATGTCGAGCGTGGTGAAGAGTATGACGTATACCTACGAGGTGATGAGAACAGCTTCAATAACGCCGCAGATCTGAGCCAAATCTATATGCGTACTTCAACAGGTGAGCTAGTTACCTTAGATGCAGTCACTAAGATTGAAGAGGTGGCATCGTCGATTCGCTTATCCCACTATAACAAACAGAAAGCGGTGACAATTACAGCGAACCTATCTGACGGTCACACCTTAGGTGATGCGCTCGATTTCCTCGACCAGCAAGCGATAGAGTTGCTGCCGGGAGACATCTCAGTCAGCTATTCTGGCGAATCTAAAGATTATAAAGAGAATCAGTCGAGTATCTTAGTCGTGTTTGGTTTGGCTATGTTGGTGGCTTACCTTGTACTAGCCGCTCAGTTTGAAAGCTTTATCAACCCATTGGTTGTCATGCTCACTGTACCTATGGGCGTATTTGGTGGTTTCCTTGGTTTGGTTGTCATGGGTCAGGGCTTAAACATCTACAGCCAGATTGGTATGATCATGTTGATTGGTATGGTAACCAAGAACGGTATCTTGATTGTCGAGTTCGCCAACCAGCTGCGAGATCGTGGTATTGAGTTTGAGAAAGCGATTGTCGATGCTTCGGCTCGTCGTTTACGTCCGATCATGATGACCGCCTTTACTACATTAGCTGGTGCGATTCCGCTGATACTCTCTTCTGGTGCAGGCTATGAAAGTCGAGTGGCGGTGGGTACGGTGATCTTTTTCGGAATGGCGTTTGCGACGCTAGTAACCCTGTTTGTTATTCCTGCGATGTATCGTTTGATTTCGGCAGGTACAAGATCTCCAGGCCATGTAGGAGCAGAGCTGAATAAAGAGCTGAGCCAAGATGTTAAAGCGCGAACGTCGCATGGTGAGTTGGAGTAGGAGTAGGAGCGGACTTCGTCCTGTAAGAAAATCGTCATTCCTTAGAGTGACGAAGGAGCGAGTAAGGAATCTCTAACATGGCTTCCCATCCGTTTGACGAGATCCCCAACTCGTTCGTCCCTCACTCTTGAGGATGACGTACTTACTAAGTAAAACTGAAAGAGGGTAGGCGTTCTCACGTCTACCCTCTTTCTCGTTATCTAGCAATTTGTTTCGCTATCCGTAATTCACACTATAACGCGTGGGTTTATGGTTCATCGTTAAGACAAGATTCAACGCTACGGCGCCGATAATCGAAAGAGCGATGGTCTGTGGCGATACGAAGAAGAACGATGCCACCAAAATGCAAAAATCAATCGCAAGCTGAGATTTGCCAACCGAAATGCCAAACTTATCCTGAATAAACAGACACAGCACATTGAAGCCGCCAAGGCTAGAACGGTGGCGGAATAGGATCAGCATTCCTAAGCCCATTAATAAACCACCAGCCACTGCGCAGTAGACTTGGTTAATGGTATCTAAGCTGATCACTAAATAGAGGTGATCGGCGAATATGGAAACCAAAGCGCCGGAAATGGCACTATTGAACGCGAATCGAGCGCCAAAGCGTTTCCATGCCAATAGGTAAAATGGACAGTTGACAACAAAGTAAAGCATACCGAAAGAGAGCGAAAGGAATTGGCTTGCTAGAAGAGCCAGTCCAGCAGTGCCACCTGTCAGTAGTGAGGCTGATTGTAAAAAGAATACGCCTTGGGCAACGAGAAAGGTCCCGGTCAAAATTGCGACCCAGTCTTCTCTTCTTGAGTGTTTTTCCATCAATTTGAAATCTTAGCGCTGAATAATGGCGTGCATACTATGTAAAAAATAAGGATTTCGGTAGCTTGAGAACGAAATTTAGGGTAAACCTATGTAATTGTTGTTTTACGGTGTGTAAAGGACAAAATTGACACTTTTCCAAATCATAAATTGGAAAAATGTTAAACATGACATTACTTGTAAAGCATTATGAAAAAACTGCATGAGAAAAAGTGAATTTTTTCTTTATGACCTAGATCAAATTATGTAAAATGCGCGTCATTAGCTTGATGCAAACGTTTGCGTGAGTGATTTTACGTAGATTAATAGGGTCAAAAGTCAGTTTTTTTACAACTTGAAGTCTTAATCTGAGTCAGGAGATACAGATGCTAAAGCGTGATATGAACATCGCAGATTACGATGCGGAACTGTTCGCAGCCATCCAAGAAGAAACACTTCGCCAGGAAGAACACATTGAACTTATCGCTTCTGAAAACTACACAAGCCCACGTGTAATGGAAGCTCAAGGCTCTCAGCTAACAAATAAATACGCTGAAGGCTACCCAGGCAAGCGTTACTACGGTGGTTGTGAGTACGTAGATAAAGCAGAAGCTCTTGCTATTGATCGTGCTTGTCAGCTTTTCGGCTGTGAATACGCAAACGTACAACCACACTCAGGTTCTCAAGCAAACAGCGCGGTCTACATGGCGCTACTGAACCCAGGTGACACAGTTCTAGGTATGAGCTTAGCGCACGGTGGTCACTTAACTCATGGTTCACCAGTTAACTTCTCTGGTAAGCACTACAACGTGATTCCTTACGGTATCGACGAAGCGGGTCAAATCAACTACGACGAAATGGAGCAACTTGCTCTAGAGCACAAGCCTAAGATGATCATCGGTGGCTTCTCAGCTTACTCACAAATCGTAGACTGGGCTCGCATGCGTGAAATCGCAGACAAAGCGGGTGCTTGGTTATTCGTTGATATGGCGCACGTTGCTGGCCTTATCGCAGCCGGTGTTTACCCGACGCCAGTTCCACACGCGCACGTTGTTACAACAACGACGCACAAAACGCTAGCAGGTCCACGTGGTGGTCTAATCCTGTCTAACGCTGGCGAAGACATGTACAAGAAACTGAACTCAGCGGTATTCCCTGGTGGTCAGGGTGGCCCTCTAATGCACGTAATCGCGGGTAAAGCAGTAGCGTTCAAAGAAGCCATGGAGCCAGAGTTCAAAGAGTACCAAGCGCGCGTGGTTAAGAATGCTAAAGCTATGGTTGCTCAGTTCCAAGAGCGCGGTTACAAGATCGTTTCTAACGGTACAGAGAACCACCTGTTCCTTGTTGATCTAATCGACAAAGACATCACAGGTAAAGATGCAGATGCCGCGCTAGGTGCAGCGAACATCACGGTCAACAAAAACTCAGTACCAAATGACCCACGCAGCCCGTTTGTTACTTCAGGTATCCGTGTTGGTTCTC
Source organism: Vibrio sp. M260118 (assembly GCF_036533755.1). Classification (NCBI taxonomy): domain Bacteria; kingdom Pseudomonadati; phylum Pseudomonadota; class Gammaproteobacteria; order Vibrionales; family Vibrionaceae; genus Vibrio; species Vibrio sp. M260118. Next base: position 6,395 of record NZ_JATABG010000185.1, read on the forward strand.
CAGCGATCACTCGCCGTGGCTTCACTGAAGCAGACGCAACTGAGCTAGCAAACTGGATGTGTGACGTTCTAGATAACATCGGCAATGAAGAAGTTATCAAAGCAACGAAAGCTAAAGTGCTCGAAATCTGTAAGCGTCTACCAGTTTACGCGTAATTTTCGTTATAGTTGACTGAACTTCGTTGTCGGGCATGCTCATTTGCACTTGTAAACTCCGCGTGCCCTCCTAAAATT
>NZ_JATABG010000186.1:0-6617 GCF_036533755.1 Vibrio sp. M260118
CGGAGTATCCAATTTATATACTCCTATTAGATCAAAGGTCTAGCCTTATGGCTAGACCTTTGTCAGCAGTCTGAGGCCTCCTCCTTGGAGGCTTTTTACTGCTCTTAAGGTCTAAAGCCAATTACCCGTTGTGAACCAGAGGCAGTGCCGTGGTGTATTTCAAAGGCTCCATTGCAAACGTCGAGGTCACATTGGAAATCCCTTCCACCGAGTTAACCAACTTTTTATAAAAGCTATCAAAGCACTTCATATCATTAACTAGCACTTTCATCATGTAATCATACTCGCCCGCCATGCGATAAAACTCCATCACTTCGGGAAACTCCGAGACTGTCTCTACAAATCGGCTGTACCACTCGTGTGAATGATCATTAGTTTTCACCAACACAAATGCGGTGAACGACAAACCAAGCTTCTCTGGGTTAAGTAATGCCACTCTTTTCTCGATAATCCCTGCATCTTCGAGCTTCTTGAGTCTCTTCCAGCAAGGTGTCGTGGTTAGATTCACCGCTTCAGCCAGATCATTGAGCGATAGGGTCGCGTCACTTTGTAATAGCTCTAATATCTTCCTGTCCGTTCTATCGATCATTTTGTCCACACCACCGCTTAAAGTAGAACAATTTTCTACAAATTAACTCAACCACAGTAACTTTAGCAAAGTTTTTCTCCATGAATGTAGCTAAATTAAACTCATACTAAGTTTACGGAAATAAGGCCATGTGCAAAGATCACAACTGGATTAACAATGCGGTTCGCAAAATTGAAGCCGACTATCAGCGTAGTGCGGACACTCACTTAATAAAACTCGACCTTCCAAGCCTAGATGGCATTGACATCTACCTCAAAGATGAGAGTACTCATCCAACAGGCTCACTAAAGCACCGTCTTGCCCGTTCTCTTTTCCTTTATGCCATTTGTAACGGATGGGTTGGTCCTGAAACGACCATTATCGAGTCATCGTCTGGCAGTACTGCCGTTTCAGAAGCCTACTTCGCACGACTACTTGGCTTACCGTTCATCGCCGTTATGCCGAAGTCCACAGCCTGTAAGAAAATTGAGCAAATCGAGTTCTACGGTGGCCAAGCTCACCTAGTGGATAGATCCGACCAAATCTATGCCGAGTCTCACCACCTAGCTAAAGAGCTCAATGGCCACTACATCGACCAGTTCACCTACGCAGAGCGCGCAACTGATTGGCGTGGAAACAACAACATTGCCAACTCGATCTTTAGCCAGATGGAGATGGAAGATCACCCAATTCCAACTTGGGTGGTAATGAGCCCTGGTACTGGCGGTACATCGGCGACGATCGGCCGTTTTATTCGTTACCAGAAACATAACACTAAGTTATGTGTTGTCGACCCAGAGAACTCTGTTTTTTATGACTATTTTATGACCGGCGATAAAGAACTCACGAGTGATGCTGGCAGCAAGATCGAAGGTATTGGTCGGCCACGTGTAGAACCAAGCTTCATTCCAGGCGTTGTCGATGAAATGAGAAAGATCCCGGATGCCGCGTCTGTAGCAACAGCACACTGGCTAGAAGCAATCCTTGGTCGTAAAGTCGGCGCATCAACTGGAACAAACTTATATGGCGTGCTTCAACTGGCAAGCGAGATGAAAGCAAGCGGAGAAAAAGGCTCCATTGTCACCCTATTGTGTGACAGTGGCGAGCGCTACTTAGACACCTACTACAATCCAGAATGGGTAGCGAACAATATCGGTGATCTTCAGCCACATATAAACGCAATTAATGAACTAATATCCAATTAGATTCCAACAGTTACAAAACACCATTCGCGGCGCTTACCCACTGCGCCGCTAAGCCTTCACCAGCCTAATAACCAAATCGCATAACTTCAGTCTATCTGTTGATAAATATCACATAAACAAAAAGAACTCGGCCAGCACGAATACTGCAAGTTGTTGTAAAATAGCAATTTAATCATTCTAGGCTTATCAACTGAATAAATACTCTATTGTCATAACCACGATTAAATGTAAAATAAATTGACATGCAAGTGTCTCAATAATTATAAAATCAATATTTTTTATTCAGCTTTTTGATAAGGATGTCTCTATGATGTCGCTCTCTATTCGGGGGAAGGTTATTGCTCTGTGCCTTCTGTCGCTATTTGGATTCGCCAGTATTTTATCTATAAGCGGAACTACGCTTACTAATAACACTGAACAAGTTCGTAGTATCAACAAGTTATACTACCCCGTAATGAATTCAGCATCTTTGAACTCATTCCTCCTTTCGCAACTCGCAGAGCGTTTTAATCTCGCAGTGACCCTAGGGGACGAAGAACTGCTAGAAATGAACCAGTCAACTCTGAATGAAATCGTTGGTAATTTAAACCTACAAGCGCAGCTGCAGCCAGATTTAAAAACCAAAACAAGCGCCTTAACCCAATCACTTAATACTTATTACCAAGCCACTTACGATTTGGCGTTAGGCATGATTGATGGTGATTTGGATTTAGCGACTGCAGCTAAAAAAGCAGAAACAAATAATAAATTACTCGAAACGCTCAAGAGCGAAATGAGGCTGTTTTCTGACGCTCGAATCACTGACTTCGAAACATCTGTGACTGACCTTGGTAAAAACAACCAATCAGCGACTCAACTAATGAGTATTTTAGGTGGTGTCGCACTGCTCCTTATCGTCGCGATGGGCTGGTACGTGTCACGTGGCATTCGCACCGATTTAGGCGGTTTTGCACAGAAAATGCGAGATATAGCCGAGGGTGATGGTGACTTAACGGTTCAAATTAGCCACGATAAAAATGACGAACTCAAACCAGTTATCGACTATTTCAATGTATTCGTCACCAAGCTAAAGCAAAACGTGACTGAGACCATAAACAACGTCAATCAACTTGATCAGATATCTAGCACGTTGGTTTCATCTAGCCGTAAAACGACAGATCTATCTAACAACCAACATAGTGCTATCGAAGAGGTTTCTTCCTCATTAAGCCAGTTATTTGATGCCGCTAGACACATCGCTTCTCACGCCAGTGAAGCATCGAATTCCGCCAGCAGCGCGAGTCAAGAAGCGCATAAAGGTGAAGCTCAAGTAAAAAGCACCATTGCCGCCGTACAAGAACTAACCGAAGAAGTCAGAAATGCTTCACTTGTGGTACAGCAACTCGATCAAAATACTCAAAATGCAGGCTCAATCTTAGATTCGATCAGTGCAATTGCAGAGCAAACCAACCTACTCGCATTGAACGCAGCGATTGAAGCAGCGCGCGCAGGAGAACAAGGTCGTGGATTCGCTGTGGTCGCTGATGAAGTGCGAACCCTAGCTTCTCGTACCCAAACCTCAACACAAGAGATCCAATCGGTATTGCACCAACTCCAAGAGCAGACCAAAACCGCAGCAAACATCATTTCAGAAAGTGCAAGCCGAGCAGAAGAGTGTGTCGAGAAGTCCCTCGTCGCCGAGCAGTCTTTGCAGCGCATCACGAGTGATGTATCTGACATCAGCAACAAGAATGATCTCATTGCCTCTTCAACTGAAGAGCAAGAACGCGCTTCAAGTGAGATCGAAACCATTGTCGGTAACATTCGCACTATGGCTCAAGGTACAGCTGATAATGTCGGAGAGCTCGACGGTGTCGCTCATGATATCAACTCAATTACAGCCAATCTTTCAGGATTGACGACAAACTTTAAGGTGAAATAACCCTAGCGTTTAGCTCCCACACTTGGTCATTTTGGCCGAGTGTGGATCGCTGCACCTTAAATTTTAAAAAAAGCAAAAATAAACGAACACAGTAGTGGAGTTCAAAATGAAAAAGACCATTCTAGCAAGCCTTATTGCGGTTACCGCATTCGGCACGCAGGCTGCCAGCCTCAACAACCTTTCCGTCAGTGGTTTTGGCTCTGTCGGTGTCGGTAAATCAAACAATGATATCGGCTACGCAGGCTACACAGCCGACAAAGTCGATTGGGAACAGGAAACGCTGGGTGGCCTCCAGTTTGATTTCCAAATTAACGACAAAGCGAAATTTGTGACCCAGCTAGTCGCAAATAGCCGCTACGATTACGACCCAAAAATCGAAATGGCTTACGCATCATACGATTTTGAACATGCAACAGTGCGCGCGGGTAAACTACGTTTGCCACTGTTTTTCTACTCTGACTTTATCGACTTAGGCTATGCCTATCCGATGATTCGCCCATCTCAAGAGACCTATACCAACATCGTTCTTCGTGGCTACACTGGCGCGGATCTACTGATCCCAATTGAGTTTGAAAACTCAAGCCTACTTCTACAACCTGTCGTTGGTATCGCAACCGTTGAAGAAGAAGACTCTCGTGTTGGCGAAGTAAAACTGGATAATATGTTCGGTTTATCAGCGAGTTGGAATTTCGAAGATCTAACACTACGTGGTTCTTACTTTGTTGCGGAAGCAAATCCAGAGTGCAGCTCAACCGTGAGCGCCACTAGCTCTTCACAATGTCAACTCGCTTCAGCCCTTGGCCTTCATGGCCAAGACGGTCAGTTTATTTCGGTGGGTATGCAATATGACAACGGGGATTTCCTAACCAACATCGAAGCAACTGATGTACAGATGGATGGCAAATTCTATGATAGCCGCTCAGTCTCTGGGCTATTTGGTTATCGTTTTGGAGAGTTTACCCCTTACCTAGCAGCAAGTTGGGTGGAGACAACCGATAATGACGAACGCCCTGCGCCAAGTGCCATACTAAGCCAAGCTGATGGTGTCGCTCAAAACCTAAACAAAGGGTTAAACTTCGAGCGTATGTCTTACTCAGTGGGTACTCGTTGGGATTTTTACGCCAACATGGCGCTTAAGTTCGACGCCACATTTGTAGATTACAAAGACACCAGTGGTGGTTTCAGCAGCAACGTAGTTACACAGTCAAACGTAGCAACAGGTAAGTTCAATGAAGAAGATAGCGTTGTCTACTCTGCACGTCTAGATTTCGTATTCTAAGGAGACCATCATGAAAAAACTAATCACTTTATTGGCGGCCTCTGTTGTTTCATTCAACGCAATGGCTGGCATGGTTGTTATCGGCAATACCGCTGGGGTTGATGCGCTATCAAAAGGCGATGTAAAGAAACTCTTCATGGGTAAGAAAACTAAGCTAGCTAACGGCAGCAAGGCTCGCATCGTTGAGTTATCTGACGGTTCTGAAGGTCGTCTTGCTTTCCACGAGGTGGCAACAGGTCGTAGTGAGTCACAACTGCAATCAGCTTGGTCTCGTCTTGTTTTTACCGGAAAAGCTGAAGCGCCGATTCAAGTTTCAGATTACGCAGGTGTGATTGCGGAAGTGTCTAGCAATGCTGATGCCATTGGTTACGTCGATGAGTCTGCGGTGACTGGTGACGTTAAAGTTCTATTGAAGCTTTAATCTCACAGTTATTTAGATAACTGGAAAACCAAAGAGTTAGAAAGCCAGTGTTCACATCACTGGCTTTTCTTTATCTGCAAAACCTACTTGTTCTGTCTCGCTTCAAATGCGGCTAGCTGTTCGGGTGTCGCTTTGGGCTGATGGTTCTGTTTCCATTCGTCATAAGTCATACCGTACACACGCTCCCTTGCATCATCGATGTCTAGCTCCAGACCATGTGCTTGTGCTTCTGCGGTGTACCACTTACTAAAACAGTTGCGGCAGAAGCCAGCCAAGATCATTAAATCGATATTTTGCACATCTTTATTATCATCTAAGTGCGCCAACAAACGACGAAACACAGCCGCATCCAGTTTATCTTGCTCTTCTTGGGTCAGATTTTTGTATTTAAATTCAGCCACTTTACTTCCCTTCTATTGATTGTAGTTGTTACGGAATTGTATCAGTTGAAAACAAAAACGCCCAAGCAAAAAGCCCGGGCGTTTGTCCACACTCACAGAGAGTTAAGCTTGAATACCAACAATCAACCAAGGTGCATTTGGTACCGTTAGGTCACGCTCTAAGTGCCAGATATCGGTAATGTCCTCTTCAATACCTTCAACCGCATCACGGTAACGACCACTGAACTGCAAACTTAGCTGAGCTTTGCTTGCATCGTAATCAGCGCGCACAATCTCCGCATCCACATACATAACATCAGTATGCTGTTCACCTTCTAGCTTAGCGCGTTCAGATTTTAGGTCATCATATAGACTCGGCGAAACATATTCTTCGATAGTCTCAAGTTGATTGTGGTTCCATGCACCTTGCAAGATTCGGTAATGCTCTCGCGAACCATTAACAAACGCCGCTTGGTCAAAACCTGGAGGGTAGTTATGAGGCACATCTGTTGTCGCGCCAAAACCACCTGTTGATGCCGTGTGGTTAGCACTCTCGAAGTTATGCACGTTTGGTTGCTCAAACTTTTGCGCTGAACCACCGAAAGCAGGCTGCTGGCGATGCTGATTCATACTGCCCTGCTTCGCTCCAAGCATGTCTCGCATGAATTTGAAAATAACAAACGCAATCAAACCCATGATCAGGATATCCATAAACTGGATACCTTCAAACGCACCACCAAAGAACGCCGCTAAAAGCCCACCAGCTAGCAGACCGCCAAGCAATCCGCCCATCAGACCTTTCTTACTTGAACTCTGTTTTGCTGCTTGATCTTTACCGATCGA
>NZ_JATABG010000187.1:0-6545 GCF_036533755.1 Vibrio sp. M260118
ATAGAACCGCGGCCGAAGCAGAGTCTGTACGCTACCAACTGCTATCTGACGCTTCAGACTTAGCATTGCGTGTCACTCAGGTTTACTTAGACGCGGTTAAGGCCACAGAGATTCTTGCCCTTTCAGAGAGCAACCTTGCTGTGCACAAAGAGATTTATAGAGATATCAAGCGCCGAGCGGACTCTGGAATAGGCTCTACGGCAGATGTTTCACAAGTAGAAGCGAGGATTGCTAAAGCACACGGTAATCTGCTCGCCGCACAGAATAACATGCTTGATACTCACACTCAATTTCATCGCTTAGTCGGTCAAGCTCCACTAGGGTTAATCTATCCAAGAGCGGATGAATCCAAGCTGCCGTTGTCACTGCAAGATGCATTAGTCGAAGCCTATGACAAGCATCCTGTGATTCGAGTGTCTCAAGTGGATGTCGATTCTGCTCGTTTCCAGTACAAACAGTCTAAAGGTAACTATTACCCAACCATCTCGATTGAAGCGAGCCAAACATGGCGCGATGATGCTGGCGGTGATAGAGGCCGCAGTGACGAAACCCTTGCCATGCTAAGAATGCGTTACAACCTCTACAACGGTGGATCGGATAGCGACCTTTCTGAACGTGCAGCGTACCAACTAAACCAAGCTAAAGACCTAAGAGACAACGCATACCGACAAGTTGAAGAAGGTCTGCGCCTATCATGGAGTGCACTGGATTTAACACTGCAACAAAAGAACTTTTTAGCCGATCACGTGGACTCAGCGTCAGAAACCGTCATTGCCTATGAAAAACAGTATCGAATTGGTCAGCGAACCCTTCTCGATTTGCTTAACACAGAGAATGAACTGTTCGAAGCACGGAAAGACTACCTAGATGCCCATTACGCCGAGCAGTACGCCAAATACCGTGTAATGAATTCTACCGGCAATCTGCTTGATGCTCTATTAGTGGATACGCCAGATGAGTGGTCTGAGCGAGTGGAGTATTAATATGAACATGAAACAATTGATCCCATTTGGCCTTGTCGCACTTGTTCCGTTTAGTAGCGTTTTAGCCGACGAGTATGATTACATTCAAACACCTGTCGCCAATCAGGTATCCGACCTCACTGACGATGACCGTGATGGTGTGGTCAATGCCAGAGATATCTGCCCAGGCACGCCAACAGGTGCTCAAGTCGATAACGATGGCTGTGGGGCTGCCCTGTTTGAAGAGGAAGAGCGTCAACTGCGAATTCTATTCGCTAATGACTCTTACGTAATAAACCCTATTTTCTCTGACCAAATTCAGACCATGGCCGAATTTTTGGAGCGTTACAAGTCTGCATCAATTCAAATCCAAGGCTATGCAAGTAAGGTCGGAGCTCCTGAGTATAACCTTGAGCTATCTAAGAAAAGAGCCCATGCGGTCGAAGACGAGTTGCTCTCTTTCGGTACTGAACCGAGTCGAGTCACGATTGTCGGCTATGGCGAAACGAGGCTAGAGTCACAAGGTGAAGATGAAACCTCTCATGCGTTAAATCGACGTGTTACCGCAACGGTTGTAGGTTTGAAGGAGGAAGTTGTTGAAGAATGGACCATCTTCAGCGTAATAGAAAAATAGACTTAAATTGTCTCCAACAAAAAAGCGCCTTGTTGGCGCTTTTCTATTTTAGGTTTTAGTGTTGAGATTTGACCTGTGTATTACTCTCAACACTTGCGCTCTTCTTTGGCAATGATATGTGCAGTAAGAAGTAACCTAGCACGGCAGCCGTCGTTGAGCCCATTAGAATACCTAGGCGCGCGTAAGTATCAAACTCAACATTCACAGAGCCAAAGGCCAACGATGAAATAAAGATAGACATCGTAAAGCCGATACCACACAAAATAGACACCGCGAAGATATGACGGAATGTGATACCTTCAGGCAGCTTAGCGACGCCCGCCTTAACTGCAACCCAACTAAACGAGAAGATACCAACTGGCTTACCAACCAACAGACCAAGCGCAATACCTAGTGGCAGCATTGACGTTAAGCCATCGATTGACACACCTTCGAGCGAGATACCAGCGTTAGCGAACGCAAACAGAGGCAAGATACCGAATGCGACGTATGGGTGCAGTGCATGCTCCATATGCTTAAGCGGAGAGTGTTCCCCCTTCTTACCCTTAAGCGGAATCGAGAAACCAATAACCACACCAGCAAGTGTCGCGTGCACACCTGATTTCAACACTGCGAACCAAAGGATTGCGCCAACAATCATATAGGGCAGTAATTTGGTGACCTTTTTATTATTGAGCATAAACAAAGCCGCTGTCATGGCAAAGCCTACCGCCAAAGCGGTTGTAGACAGGTCGCCGGTGTAAAACAACGCAATGATAACAACAACACCTAAATCATCGATGATTGCCAATGCAAGTAGGAACACCTTCAAGCTAACGGGTACACGTTTACCAAGCAGAGCCATAATACCTAAAGCGAACGCGATATCTGTTGCTGCAGGAATTGCCCAGCCTTGTACTGCTTCTGCATCACCATAGTTAAACGCTAAGTAAACTAATGCAGGTGCAACCATACCACCTACCGCGGCAATCGCTGGGAAGATAGCAGTCTCTTTTGACTTTAAAGCTCCCTCAAGAAGCTCTCGCTTAACTTCGAGACCGATCAGCAAGAAAAATACGGCCATCAAGCCATCATTAATCCAATGCGAAACTGACATACCAAAGACGTAAGTATGAAGGAAACCTTGGTACGCATCATTTAGAGAAGTGTTTGCGATCACCATTGCAACCGCTGCTGCAATAACCAGTAGAATGCCCCCGGCAGACTCTAGTTTGAAAAAATCGCGAATCATATCACTCATGATATTGCCCTTATATTTATTATGTTAATAACTGACCACTAAGAATACGCTCGAGTTTATATAATCCAATACATATGGAAAAATCGATTGTTTAGATGAAACACATCGGCTTTTCCGAACTTGTCACCTGCACTCACCTTGAAGTTCTCAGTTCATTATAGGCAAAGCGTCGTAAATTCCACATAAAAACACAAAAGCCACTTCTCAAATAATAAGAAGTGGCATTTAAATTCGTAATGGCTAGATCAACAAGGCTAATAACCAGCTAGTTGCATAAATCCTATCGCATTGTGGGAGCCTGTTGTCGTAATAGGGCCTTCCCAGTACGGCAACACAAATGGCAGCCAGAGGTTCGTGTTCACTGCATCAGTTTCTATATCGATTCCGAGCTTTGGCACCTTAACCGACCATTTGACAGGGACAATCTTGTTGTTTGCCAACTGCGCATCAACTAATGAAGTAACCTTGATATCATCATTGTTTAATGTCACAACTCCTCCATTTGTCGTAGCCAAGGTACCAAACACATAGGGCATCTGACTTTGGTGGCGGTAGCGGTTAACCGACAACGTAGTTTGATCATCTAAGTGGACCACAAACCAATCCCAACCCTGCTGACTTTTTGCCAATAATCCACTGCCCCACTCTTTGCTCATCCATCCAGAGCCTTTAACATTGAGTACCGTATCTGCCGATAAAACCAGTTGTCCCTCTACCGATATAAACGGCGCAGTAAGGTTAAGCGAAGCAATTGGTAATAGATCATGCTTCTCTGAATATCCACGCTCGCGCGGTATAACAAACGGCCCATCAGTTTGTGATTTCAAACGAACTTTGAAAGTATCGGTTTCTGCCTCTAGTAAGCCAGGAAATGGTGTACGCCCTAGGGAGCGCCAGAACCAATTATCAATCCAAATCTTGAATGGCTTTGAGGTCATACCAGCTTGACCTATACCTCCACGGGCGACCCGTTGCTCACGCCATACTTTGTTTTTGCTTGATACTACGACATGAGAAATATACAACTGTGGGCTTAGCCAACCAGACAAATTGCTGTCACTTGACGCAATTCGAAAATAGCTCCACTGAACACCGTACTTCTCTCCAAACTGATCTTCTACATTCGCAAAGAAGTGCCACCAACCGTGTTGGTATTCGTTGTGAAAAGCGAAATCACGCGGAATAATCACTGGGTTGTTCGGTAATACTGGTTCAAAAATTTCGGTTTGCTTGGATATGAGAACCGAAGTCACCTCTTCAGCCCCTTTAGCGATGGGTTCGCGCTGTTTTGGCTGACTCAATAGGAATCCAGCGGCAAGGCTAACCAGAACGAATGCAACCAATAAAATACCGACTAGATTTCTCTTCCGTATACTCATCTACAACGAATCTCTTAAGGACTGCATCGGAGTGCTGCGCACCATTCGAATGACAGGTATCGCACCGGCAATCATCAAAGCGAACATCGCCAATGCACTAGAATGCAAATATTCCACAGGGATAAATTGAATCTCTAACGTCCAACCAAACGACTGCTTAATCACTATATCAACCACCAAGTTCGCTAATGCGATACCCAATGGCATGGCTAACAGAAGAGCAATACCGCCAAACACGAACAGTTGCAAACTACCCATAATGACAAGTTCGCGACCAGACATACCTAAACAGCGCAACAGAGAAATGTGCTTCTGACGCGAAACCTCGCCAGCCAGTGTTGCAAAGAAAATACCGAATACCGCTATCACTAAGGTAATATTACCTAGCGTATCGGCAATGGAGAAAGTACGGTCGAATACCCTCATGGCTTGGCTGTGGATGTGGCTATTATCGAATATCTGCTCTGAATCTATTCTGAAAATAGTTTCAAGCTTACGTTTTAACCCAATTGGACTTCCCTCATCACTCAGTACCGCGCCAAGCGCAACCGAGCCACCACCAGCAAAGGCAAACAACCAGTTTCGATGAGACAGTAATACTTGGTTGTAAGGGTTACCATAGTCATAATAAACCCCAACGACCTGCCAACCTGCACCCAGTTTTCCAGAGAGATCGATCTTGTCACCCGGCCGTATTCCAAGCTTCAACGCCATCGACTCACTAATCATCACACCTTTAGAGTGATGGAGGTGATACCAGTAATTCGGGATACCAAGTTTCACAGTTAACGCATTGAGCTCACCTTCAGAAGGACCGGTACTGACGACTTGGAGCGCACCTCTGTTGGTCTCGACTTCTTTCTCCCAACGCCACCATACCGACTCAACTTCAGGTTGCTGTAATAACCAAGTGCTCATTCGCGCTGCGCTGCTGTTGTTCGGATAAATATAGAGGTCTGCAGCTAAACGCTGACTTAACCACTTATCCGTCGTATCACGGAAACTACCGACCATGGTCTCAACACCAATGTTAGCCGCCATCGCGAGCATAAATGCCATGGTTGCTACGCCACGATAGCTCATACTGGCTGCTGCATCAGCGAAAAACCAACGAACTTTAACCCAACGTAGTGTATACGATAAGCTTTCGAATACTCTCCAAATGATATAAGGCGTAAACAATGCGACGCTCAGCAACATTAACGCAATAATAGCAAAGCCTGTTTCTTGAGTTTGTGGGGCTTGATAGAGTGCGATAGCCGCCACACAGCAACCGCAAGCAATCAGCGCCTGAATAGAGAATTCTGCCCCAGCAAAGCGAACCAAAGACAGCCTTGTGGTTAATCGTGAAGGTTGCGAACGAAGTAAACGCACCAATGGCCATGCGCAAGCGATAATCGCACCTGTCAATGATAGGTAGAGGCTTGAGAGGCTTGACTGCCAATTCCAATCAATAGAGAGGCCGATATTTGTGTTGTAAAGGTCACCAAGGCTTGCTGAAACCGCTGGAATAAGTTGGTTTGCTAATACCATGCCGAAAACATTACCGCATAACCAACCAACCAATACCAGTACACATAGTTCTAAAAGCAGTGCCTGAGCAAGCTGCCAACCTGAGACCCCCATCTGCCTTAGATTTCCCACCAGTGGTTGACGTTGTGTCAAGGTCATCGACATTGCTTGATAGAAAATAAACAGCCCAACAAGGAAGGCCAGCATGCCCATCGCACTTAGATTAAGATGAAATGCTTCTGTTAGCGACTCGAGTTCGGCTTGAGAAATTCGCGTCAACACCATGCCATTTGGCAATGACGATTTTAGCTGGCTTAGCTTCTCGACTGGCATATCAGCGCAGGCAATGACCGTAATACCCGAGCTTCGTTCAATCATTCTCAACAGCGACATATCGGCGACAATACGTGTACCGTTTAGACGTTTTTCCGAATCAACAGCTATTGGGCCAAGCGCCGTGCCATCATTGAGTTTGATATAATCGCCATTCCCCCACTGCATATGCTCGGCAAGATCGGCGCTCACCAGTACTGGGAAAGGAGGTCGCATCAATTCAAGCGATGAGATTTCGCTTAATGAGCTACCCGCATTAAACTGAATCAAGGAGACAGGATCGATGCCAACCAGCATCAAATCACTTCCACTTGCGGTCGTAATCCTTAAATTTTGAAACGGTGCACATTGATGGAACCCATCTCTGCGCAGTTGAATATAAAAGCCTTGTGGTATTTTGTTGGCTGCATGCTTAGGACGAATTCGATAAGGGAGAGGATTAGAAAAGAGTTTTTCGCCATGTTCATAGCTTTGACGAGCATGAT
>NZ_JATABG010000188.1:0-6506 GCF_036533755.1 Vibrio sp. M260118
AGGCAAAGAGTTTTTCCCTGCATTGAAAGAATTCATGACATCTGGCCCTATCATGGTTCAGGTACTTGAAGGTGAAAATGCGATTGCTCGCTACCGTGAGTTAATGGGCAAAACCAATCCAGAAGAAGCTGCATGTGGCACAATCCGCGCTGACTATGCATTAAGCATGCGCCACAACTCAGTCCATGGCTCTGATAGCCCTGAGTCAGCAGCTCGCGAAATCGAGTTCTTCTTCCCACAGTCAGAGTTATGTCCTAGATAATCGTTAGGCATATTGAACAATGAACATGCTGCTTGTCGCTTTTATGAGCAGCATTTTTATTCTGAGAAAACTTTATCAGTTAGGCAAAATTGGCTCATTAAGTGCTGATTAGCTGCTAATATTGGTGAGAAAAGTTTTTTTTACATACAGTGCATGCAAGGGTATCAGTCTTGACAGATTGTGATATACTCTGCGCGCAATTTATACCTTATAAACAGAGTAAGACAATGGCAGATTTATCAAAGTACAGAAACATTGGTATTTTCGCGCACGTTGATGCGGGTAAAACTACCACCACTGAGCGTATCCTTAAGCTTACTGGTAAAATCCACAAAACTGGTGAAGTACACGACGGTGAGTCTACAACTGACTTCATGGAACAGGAAGCTGAGCGCGGTATTACTATCCAGTCTGCTGCTGTAACATGTGAGTGGAATGGCCACCGCCTAAACGTTATCGATACTCCAGGACACGTTGACTTCACAGTAGAAGTATACCGTTCACTTAAAGTTCTTGACGGTGGTATCGGTGTATTCTGTGGTTCTGGTGGTGTTGAGCCTCAGTCAGAAACTAACTGGCGCTACGCGAACGATTCAGAAGTTGCTCGTCTAATCTTCGTAAACAAACTAGACCGTATGGGTGCAGACTTCTTCAACGTTGTTGATCAAGTGAAAAACGTTCTTGGTGCAAACCCACTAGTAATGACTCTGCCAATCGGTCGTGAAGACGATTTCGTTGGTGTTGTAGACGTTCTAAACCGTCAAGCTTACGTATGGGATGACACAGGTCTACCAGAGAACTACGAAATCAAAGAAGTTCCAGCGGACATGCTTGATGACCTAGAAGCGTACCGTGAAGAGCTAGTTGAGACTGCTGTAGAGCAAGACGACGACCTAATGGAAGCTTACATGGAAGGTGAAGAGCCTTCTATCGAAGACCTTAAGCGTTGTATCCGTAAAGGTACACGTGACCTAGCGTTCTTCCCAACTTTCTGTGGTTCTGCGTTTAAGAACAAAGGTATGCAACTTATCCTTGACGCTGTTGTAGATTACCTACCAGCTCCAGCAGAAGTTGATCCTCAGCCTCTAACAGATCCAGAAACTGGTGAGCCAACTGGCGAAGTAGCAATTGTATCTCCAGATGAGCCACTAAAAGCGCTAGCATTCAAAATCATGGATGACCGCTTTGGTGCACTAACATTCGTACGTATCTACTCAGGTCGTCTGAAGAAGGGTGACACTATCCTTAACTCAGCAACTGGTAAGACTGAGCGTATCGGTCGTATGTGTGAGATGCAAGCTGATGAGCGTAACGAACTGACTGAAGCGCAAGCTGGTGACATCATCGCTATCGTTGGTATGAAGAACGTTCAAACTGGTCACACTCTATGTGATCCTAAGCACGAATGTACTCTTGAAGCTATGATCTTCCCAGAACCAGTAATCTCTATCGCTGTAACTCCTAAGGACAAAGGCGGTTCAGAGAAGATGGGTATCGCTATCGGTAAGATGGTTGCAGAAGATCCATCATTCCAGGTTGAGACTGACGAAGAGTCTGGCGAAACTATCCTGAAAGGTATGGGTGAACTTCACCTAGACATTAAGGTAGATATCCTTAAGCGTACTTACGGCGTTGAGCTTGAAGTAGGTGCTCCTCAGGTAGCTTACCGTGAAACTATCACTCAAGCAGTTGAAGATAGCTACACGCACAAGAAGCAGTCTGGTGGTTCTGGTCAGTTCGGTAAGATCGACTACCGCATCCGCCCAGGTGAGCCAAACTCTGGCTTCACGTTCTCTTCAACAGTTGTTGGTGGTAACGTACCTAAAGAATTCTGGCCTGCAGTTGAGAAAGGTTTCGCATCTATGATGGAAACTGGTGTTCTTGCTGGCTTCCCTACTCTAGACGTAGAAGTTGAACTATTCGACGGTGGTTTCCACGCAGTTGACTCTTCAGCTATCGCTTACGAAATCGCTGCTAAAGGCGCATTCCGTCAGTCTATGCCTAAAGCGGGTGCACAACTTCTTGAGCCAATCATGAAAGTTGACGTATTCACTCCAGAAGACAACGTTGGTGACGTAATCGGTGACCTTAACCGTCGTCGTGGTATGATCAAAGACCAACAAGCTGGTACTACAGGCGTTCGTATTAAAGCTGACGTTCCTCTATCAGAAATGTTCGGTTACATCGGCCACCTACGTACTATCACTTCTGGTCGTGGTCAGTTCTCTATGGAGTTCGGTCAATACGCACCATGTCCAGCAAACGTTGCTGAGCAAGTAATCGCAGAAGTTAAAGAGCGCAACGAGAAGAAGTAATTCTTTTAGTTAGCTAGATAGCTTTGAAAGCCCCAGTCGAGAGACTGGGGCTTTTTTTATCTCGGGCTACCGCTATCAATAATCTCTAAACCTAACTGATCTAATTTGCGGCACTCTGCGGCTTGAGCATAGATCCACTCGCAAAAACGCTTGATTTTCTCTCGCTTAAAATAGGCGGTAGGTGCACAAAGAAAGTATTTGTAATCAGTGGTTTGAGCTAGATTACCAATTCTGACCAGTTTACCTTCATCGATGTAGCGCTGGGCTAACGTATGTTTGGCGAGAGCAACACCTTGAACGGCAAGAGCCCCCTCTAGAACAAAATGGGAACCATTGTATTTTAGTGACGGCTTAGAAGCCTTGTGGCCGATGTTGTTAAGCCAAATTCCCCAATCTAGATCGCGCCAATAGTCTTCAATTAAGTCTGCCCCTGTAAGGTCACTGAGCTCATATATGCCATGTTGTTGTTGATAGATAGGGTGACAGACGGGATAGAGTAACTCTTCAAACAGAAGTTTACTGGTGATGTTTGGGTAGTTTCCAGGTCCATAGCGAAGGCATAAATCGAGATTAGAGTTCTGAAAGTCAACCAGTTCACTGGTGGGCTCGATCATCAGTTCTAGGTCGGGGTTTTGCTGCCTAAAGTGACCGATTCTAGGTACAAGCCAATGCTGGGCGAACGATGGCAAGGTTGAGATAGACAGTTGGTTCGGATTAGGATCTTGGTTAACTTGCCGAACACCTCTATGTATGTGTTCAAACCCGCGTTGTGCCTGTTCATATAGGATCTCGCCTTCCATGGTCAAGGCTACTTTACGGTGCTGGCGTAGGAAGAGTTCCACACCGAGGAAATCTTCTAGCTGGCGGATCTGTTGGCTAATTGCCGCAGCAGTGACATAGAGCTCTTGTGCGGCGAGTTTGAAACTCCCTAGTTTGGCTGCGGTATAAAAGTAATAGATTCCCTGAAGAGGTGGTAATCGTTCTTTCACTTTAGTTTTCCTTAACTGAGAGTCAATTTGTATCGTTTGAGGCTTGCCGTACTATGGTCGATTATTAACCCACTAAATACAAGAGGGGTAAATAATCATGGAAACTTCAGAGTTTGGCTACAAACAGAAACTATCTGACACTTTAGTTTGGGATAAAAAAATCTTAACTCTAGTTAAGCGCTGGTGGCGTAACTATCGCACTCGTCAACAGCTGAAAGATGTACCCGCACACTTACTCAATGACATTGGCTTAACCAAAGAGCAGGCGCACCAAGAGAGCATACGCCACTTTTGGGATAAATGAACCTGTTGGGCTACTCAGTGATTTCGCTGTGTAGCCAATGAGCGAAAGCCGCGATCCGTTGCCTACGAGGGGATTCACTATCATAGAAGAGGTTAAACTGAATGCCGGGCGTCATACCAATATCGAAAGGTTTGGTAAGTAGCCCTCGTTCCACATAGTCACTGGCCAATGAATCTGACGCAAGGCAGGCTCCATGGCCCGCCATTACGGCATTCATGGCATGATCAAAGGTACTGACATCCATCCACTGTACAGACTCTTTATTCATGGTGACACCTGCTTGAGCAAACCACGTCTGCCAAGGGTAACCTCCTGACTCATAGTGGATAAGCCAAGTATTAAGTAATTGCTCAGGGCTTGTTAGCTCAATGCTTTGCGCGAGTTGAGGCGAGCAGAAAGGGAAAATAGTTTCCTCAAAAAGAAACTCTTTATGCAGCTTTTGCTCTGTGTTGCTATCTAGCTTTTCTCCTTGCCAAATCGCAAGGTCAGCATCGCCCTGTTTTAGGTTAGGGGCGTCACAGCTTGTGATAATACGGATTGGGATGTTGGGATGTTGAAGGGAAAACTTCCACAATCGAGGCAAGAGCCAGCGTGAAGCAAACGAAGGCGTCGAGCTCACACATAGCAATCCTTCAACAGGCTCGCTTTGGATTTGATTCAGGCCAGTAACTATGTTTTCAAAGCCTTGTGAAACATGTTTGAATAGGATCTTACCTTGCTCGGTGAGGCGCATTTCTCGGCCATCACGAACAAACAGCTTACAGCCAAGGCCATCTTCCAGTTGGCGTATCTTCTGACTGACCGCGGCTTGGCTGATAAATAGCTCTTCCGCTGCTCGACTATAGCTATTGAGTCGTGCCGCGACTTCGAAGTAGCGTAATCCCGGTAAGTGATGCAGCCTTGCATCCATATCTAATCCCTAAGTCTTGTCCCTTTGACATGGCATCATAATTGGTTTGAGCAGAAAAGCAAAAGGAGAGCCGAGGCTCTCCTAGGATTCGTGAGCGTTAGGTTACTCTTCCCACACAACCAATTGCCCTTTCGGCCAGTTCTGACCGACCTCGTGATATTTTTGTTCTAGGACGTGGCGCTTGATCTTCAGCGTTGGTGTTAAGATCCCGTTTTCAATGCTCCAGGGGTCTTTGATCATCAATACGCCTTTAATCTGCTCATGTGACTCAAGTTCCTGGTTCATTCGTTTAATAACTTTTTTGGTCGTTCTCTCATATCGAGCTCGATCAAAGTTCGGGAAGTCGTGAGGAACGACGAGCAGAATAGGAGCAGGCAAGCCAAGTCCTATTAAGCACATCATCTCCACACGGCTGTACTCAAATAGCTTCTTCTCAATAGGTACAGGCGCGACAAATTTTCCTTTCGCGGTTTTAAAGGTGTCTTTCTTACGTCCCTGAATTGTTAAGTAGCCTTCGCTATCAATAGACCCAATGTCGCCAGTATGTAACCAACCCTCGGGGTTGAAGGACTCCTGGGTAGCGATGTCGTTCTTGTAGTATCCAGCGAACAGACCTTTACCACGCACCAAGATCTCTTCATCATCAGCTATTTTAAGCTCGATGCCAGGTCCTGCATTACCAACTGTACCTATTTTATCTGCGCGGAACGGATAGTTGATGGTACTGTAAGCAAAAGACTCGGTCATGCCCCATGCTTCGGTGATGTTCAGGCCAACAGTGTGGTACCACTCGAGAAGAGCAGGGGAGACAGGCGCGGAACCACAGCCCAATACTCGTGCTTGATCTAAACCTAAGCCGTCAGCAAGTTTCTTTTTAATCAGCGAGTTGACGAACGGTATCTTCAGCAGAATGTTGAGTTTCTTCTGTGGCAACTTATCTTGGATACGTTGTTGAAACAGGGTCCATAGCCTCGGAACTGAGATGAATAGCGTCGGACGATGCATTTTTACATCTTCAATGAAGGTATCAAGCGACTCTGGGAAGGCGGTTTGAACACCACCTTGAATCGATGAACCGAAGATGTAAACACGCTCAGTGATGTGAGCGAGTGGCAAATAAGAGAACAAACGGTCGTTCTCTTCGATACCAATATGGTCAATAAGCTGTTTTACCGACCAGTTGAATGCGCCGTAGGTCAACATAGCGCCTTTTGGTAGCCCTGAGGTACCGGATGTATAAACTAGCGACATGAGTTTGTCGTCGTAGTGCTCCGGTCGGCTCTTACTTGGCTCTACAGAAGCAATCATATCTTTGAACTGATGTTTACAGTTTGGCGCGCTATCGTAAGGCAGTGCAATGGTGATTAAGTCTGGCATAGAGTCAATCACTTGCTGAGTTGCTACTGAATCATCGAGCTTACCGCCAATTAAAGCTTTACTTTCACTGTGTGTAACACAGTATTCAATTGTATCTGCACCAGCGGTAGGGAAAATTGGAACACTGATGAAATCGCCTAACATCATCGCAAGATCGCAGATAAACCATTCGGCACAGTTTTTGGAAACCAAAGCAACTTTGTCACGTGGTTTCAGTCCTAAATCATTGAGTGCAGTGACGAGTTTTAACGCTTGTTCTGCGACTTCTGAGTAGGTGTACTCGACAAACTTTCGGTTGATAATCTGTTTTAAATAGACTTCATTTGGGCGTTCCTCTGCCCATTTTAAG
>NZ_JATABG010000189.1:0-6491 GCF_036533755.1 Vibrio sp. M260118
TTTGTTTAGATATCTTATTGAACTTAAGCGATGCGGTCTTTTTCCCACGCGGCGAGTTTTTCTGCACGAGCCGCTTCACGAGCTTCACGCTTCTTACGCGCATCACAAGGTTCTGGGCAGTTACATACTTTATCAATGCCTACCGCACCAAGGCCGCCACAGCTGCCTTTGACTACTTTACGCTGAATGATATAGCCGATCGACATTGCGCCAATCACAGCCATAAACACACCAAAGGTAATTAAAAATGTACTCATAACGACATGCTCATTATTTATTGTTGTTGATAAACGGCGCGTAAGCTTGTGACACTAGCTCTTTAAATCCGTTTTCAGTTTTTACTATCATAAGTGTAGGAATATTGTGTTCATTGGCAACCTGCATACCAAGCTCTTCACCTAACACCATTAGACCTGTTGCTAACCCGTCCGCGGTCATTGACGATTTATCTAATACCGTCACCGACACCACTTTATGATTAATCGGCTTACCCGTTTGCGGATTGATAATATGTGAGTATCGAATGCCATCGCGCTCAAAATAGTTACGGTAGTCGCCCGAAGTCGCTACCGCCATATCACCCGGCTCGATAATGTCTTGGATCGCGCGCTCTTCAGTTGAAGGCTTCTCTATTGCGATACGCCATTTCACACCATCACGATTAAGACCTTTTAAACGCATCTCACCGCCGACTTCAACCATATAGTTTTCAACACCTTGAGATTGAATGTAATCGGCTACCACATCGACCCCCCAACCTTTAGCAATCGTCGATAGATCAACATAAAGATTTGGGATGTCTTTTTTTAGAGTATTACCCTCTACCGTCAGGTGCTCAATACCGGTAATTGCTTTGCGCTGCGCTAGCTCTTCATCAGTTGGCACCACTTCAGGGCGCGCTTCTGGGCCAAAGCCCCATAGGTTAACGAGCGGGCCAACCGTTACATCCAACGCGCCTTGAGTTAGACCGTTCAAACGAACTGCTTCTTTCACAACAAGCGCCGTTTGCGGTGACACCTCGAATGCATCAGGTGACTCAAATTGGTTAAAACGGCTTAGCTCTGAGTCTTTACGGTAAGTCGACATCTGGTCGTTAACTTGTTCAAGAAGACGATCAACTTCTTGCTGCAGAGCTTCTGGAGCTGGAATTCCATCCGCAGAGATATACTTAATATTGTATGTCGTCCCCATAGTAGGGCCGCTAAGGTGAACTTGTTCAGCCGGTTTCTCACAACCTGCTAAAACCAATAGAGAAGCAAACGCAACAAGCCACTTTTTCACTTGTTAGACTCCTTAAAAAATAGTTGTCATCGTCGAGCGCGAGCCGACCAATGTTCAAAAATATCTAGTAACTAAATCTCTGATGAAATTCAGACACTAGGTACTTTAAAAAACAATGGCTGACTTAAAGCAGTCAGCCATCTTATACATGTCATTTCAAGTAGTTGCAGCTGTAGTTGGTTTTATAAGACCACAACCAATACAGCTTCAATACGCTGAAATTAACCGCCGAAGTCATCCAGTAGAATGTTTTCGTCTTCTACACCGAGATCTTTCAGCATGCCAATAACCGCTGCGTTCATCATCGGTGGACCACACATGTAGTACTCACAATCTTCAGGCGCTTCGTGGTCCTTCAGGTAGTTTTCATACAGTACATTGTGGATGAAGCCTGTGTAACCATCCCAGTTATCTTCTGGCATAGGATCAGACAGCGCACAGTGCCAAACGAAGTTTTCGTTCTCTGCTTGTAGACCATCGAAATCTTCTACGTAGAACATCTCACGCTTAGAGCGGGCGCCGTACCAGAAAGACATCTTACGGCTAGACTTAAGACGCTTAAGTTGGTCAAAGATGTGTGAGCGCATTGGCGCCATACCAGCACCACCACCAACGAAGACCATCTCGTTGTCCGTGTCTTTAGCGAAGAACTCACCAAATGGACCAGAGATAGTACATTTGTCGCCCTCTTTAAGAGACCAGATGAATGAAGACATGATACCAGGCGGTACATCAGGATTATTAGGCGGCGGCGTAGCGATACGCACGTTCAGCATAATAATGCCCTCTTCTTCTGGGTAGTTCGCCATTGAGTATGCGCGGATGCACTCTTCGTCAACCTTAGATTCGTAACGGAACAGGTTAAACTTGTCCCAATCTTCACGGTACTCTTCTGGTACATCGAAATCTGCGTATTTCACGTGGTGAGCAGGCGCTTCAATCTGGATGTAACCACCAGCACGGAAAGGTACTGATTCGCCATCTGGAATTTGTAGCTTAAGCTCTTTGATGAATGTCGCTTTGTTATCATTAGAGATAACTGTACATTCCCACTTCTTAACGCCGAAGATCTCTTCAGGAAGCTCGATATCCATGTCAGTTTTCATTGCAACCTGACATGCTAGACGCTCACCTTCACGCGCTTCACCTTTAGTAATGTGGTCAAGCTCGGTTGGTAGGATGTCGCCACCACCTGATTTAACTTTTACGCGACACTGACCACATGAGCCACCGCCACCACAAGCTGAAGATACGAATACCCCAGCACCAGCTAGAGCACTCAGTAACTTACCGCCTGGTTGTGTAACGATCGCCAGATTCGGGTCTTCGTTCACAGAAATTGTAATGTCACCTGATGGCACTAGTTTAGATTTAGCGAATAGAATCACTAAAACTAGCGCCAAGATAATCAGGGTAAACATCACTACACCAAAAATAATAGTATTCATGACTATTCCTTTAATTGCTGCCGTTTACCCGACTTACAGTTGAACACCGGAGAAAGACATAAAGCCTAACGCCATAAGACCTACTGTGATGAACGTAATACCAAGGCCACGTAGACCTGGAGGGACATCAGAGTACTTCATCTTCTCACGAATACCTGCTAAAGCAACGATAGCTAGCATCCAACCCACACCTGAGCCGAAACCGTAAACAACAGATTCAGCAAAGTTGTAGTCACGTGTAACCATGAAAGACACACCACCGAAGATCGCACAGTTTACTGTGATCAGCGGTAAGAAGATGCCTAAGGCGTTGTACAGAGGTGGGAAGAAACGGTCTAGGATCATTTCTAGAATCTGTACAAGGGCTGCGATTACGCCGATAAAGGTGATGAAGTTCAGGAAGCTAAGGTCCACTCCTTCAACTAAAGCATTCTCTTTAAGAATGAAAGTGTAAAGCAGGTTGTTCACTGGTACTGCAACAGTCAGTACGAATACAACGGCAACACCTAGACCGAAAGAGGTCTTAACTTTCTTAGATACAGCAAGGAATGTACACATACCTAAGAAGAACGATAGTGCTAAGTTTTCGATGAAAATCGATTTAACTAGCAAGCTAATGTAATGTTCCATGACGTCCTTACTCCTTCGCTTCTACTTGTTCTGGTTTCAGAATACGGATTGCCCAGATTAGGAAGCCGATTAGGAAGAATGCAGATGGCGCTAGAAGCATCAGACCATTAGGCTGATACCAACCACCGTTGCTTACTAGAGGAAGCACTTCTAAACCAAACAGTTTGCCTGAACCAAATAGTTCACGGAAGAAGCCTACAGTGATAAGAACGAAACCGTAACCAAGGCCGTTGCCGATACCATCGATTAGAGATGGAATTGGCTCAGACTTCATCGCGAATGCTTCAGCACGCCCCATTACAATACAGTTAGTAATGATGAGGCCGACAAATACAGATAGCTGCTTAGAGATATCGTATAAGTATGCTTTCAACACTTGGTCTACCACGATTACTAGCGATGCGATAATAGCCATCTGTACGATGATACGCACGCTGTTTGGAATGTGGTTACGAATTACCGAAACGAAGAAGTTAGACAGTGCAGTTACAAAAATAACCGCCAGTGTCATTACGAAAGCCGTTTCTAGTTTGGTTGTTACTGCAAGAGCAGAACAAACACCAAGAACCTGTAACGCGATTGGGTTGTTGTCCAATACTGGTGCTAACAGACTCTTTTTAACGTTTTGTGCGCTAGACATTAGTTCAGACCTCCGTCACGAACTTTTGCTAGGAATGGACCAAAGCCCATATCGCCTAACCAGAAATCAAATGTACCTTGAACACCGTTACCTGTTAGTGTCGCACCTGATAGGCCATCAACACCGTGTTCAGAACCGGCTGGAGCACCACCTTTAACAACTTTGATAGCTGGCTTGAAGTTTTCATCATAAAGCTTCTTACCAACAAATTGAGCACGCCATGAAGGGTTCTCAACTTCACCACCAAGTCCAGGAGTTTCACCTTGCTCGTAGTAAGTGATCGCAGATACAGTGTTACCGTCAGTTTCTACAGCAACGAATGCGTACATCATCGACCATAGACCATTACCGTGAACCGGTAAGATGACCTTAGAAACCGCATCGCCTTCTTTCACTAGGTATACAACACCAGTGTTTGCACGACGAATGATCTTCGCTTTGTCTTGATCAGCGGTTAGCTTGATAGACTCAGCGGGATTTTTTGCTGCTTTACGTTGGTCGTAAGTAGCGGCATTGCCATCAACAAAAGCGCCAGTTTCAAAATCGACTAGACGAGGTTCGATGTACTGGGCAAATAACTCAGGTACTTTCTTACCTTCTGCTTCGATGCCAGCAACTTCAACGATCTTAGTTTGTTTATCTAGTACAGCGTTAGCTTTCTGCTTATCACGAAGACCCACGGCTGCTGTTGATACGATGATTGAACAAACAAGGCTCAACCCGATAACAACACCCAGCGTCTTTTTAATGCTGTCGTTATTACTTGCCATAGCGTGCTTGTCTCCGCTTGATGTTCTTCTCGATAACTAAATGGTCGAATAGAGGTGCAAACAGGTTCGCGAATAGAATCGCCAGCATCATACCCTCAGGGTAAGCTGGGTTAACCACACGAATGAGTACACACATCACGCCAATTAGCGCGCCGTACCACCATTTACCTTTATTAGTAAATGAAGCCGATACAGGGTCTGTTGCCATAAAGAACATACCGAATGCAAACCCACCTAGTACTAGGTGCCAATGCCATGGCATGCTGAACATAGAGTTGGTGTCTGAACCAATAACATTAAACAGCGTTGCTGTTGCGATCATACCGATCATTACACCAGCAATAATGCGCCATGATGCGATTCGCATGTACACAATCATCGCAGCACCGATCATCAAGGCAAGTGTAGAAACTTCACCAATCGAACCAGGAATGTTACCGATGAACGCGTCCATCCAAGTGATAGTATCGCCTGTTACTGTGTTTAGAAGTGCACCGTTACCACCTTGTGCCCACTGACTTAGCGCCGTTGCACCAGAGAAGCCATCGGCTGCTGTCCACACTGTATCACCTGAAATTTGCGCTGGGTAAGCGAAGAATAGGAAAGCACGGCCAGCCAATGCTGGGTTAAGGAAGTTACGACCCGTACCACCAAAGATCTCTTTAGCTACTACAACACCGAAGGTAATACCTAGCGCTGCTTGCCATAGAGGCAGTGTTGGCGGAACAATCAATGCAAACAGGATAGAAGTAACAAAGAAGCCTTCGTTAACTTCGTGCTTGCGCACCATACAGAACAGTACTTCCCAGAAACCACCAACAATGAACACTGTCGCGTAGATTGGTAGGAAGTAAGTTGCACCTAAGATCATCTTGCTGCCAACACCTGCGTCAGCGCCAAGTGTGCCGCCAAGCATTTCGGTTAGCCAATAGTGCCAGTTACCTGCAACTACTGCAGCCAGTTGTTCACCAGCGTACATATGATTAAGTGCTGAGATAGCTTGGCCACCCGCATTGTACATACCCCAGAACATTGCTGGGAAGACCGCGAACCAAACCATAATCATGATACGTTTTAGGTCAACACTATCACGAACGTGCGAGCTTTTCTTTGTCACTAAGCCAGGTGTGTAGAACAGAGTCGCAGCGGCTTCATAAAGCGCAAACCATTTCTCATGTTTTCCACCAGGCTCAAAGTGATGCTCGATGTCTTCAATAAACTTTTTAAGAGCCATGAAAATTACCCTTCCTTCTCAATGGTATCTAGACATTCACGAAGCAGTTCACCGTATTCGTATTTGCCAGGACACACAAAGGTACACAATGCTAAATCTTCTTCGTCTAGCTCAAGTGCACCAAGCGTTTGAGCGCTATCAGTGTCACCTGCACAAAGATCACGAAGTAGCAGAGTAGGTTCCATATCAAGAGGCATAACGCGTTCGTAGTTGCCGATTGGAACCATTGAGCGATCACTACCATTTGTCGTGGTTGTCATGTTAAACAACTGACCTTTGAATAAGTGACCAAGGAATGAGCGAGTAATAGAGAACTTGTTCTTACCAGGCATCGCCCAGCCAAACAGTTCTTTTTCACGGCCTTCACGTAATACAGAAACCTGTACGTGGTAACGACCAAGGTAAGCGTGAGGACCAGTTGCATGAGTACCTGTCAGTACTGAACCTGAAATCACACGAACTTCACCTGGCATCAACTCGCTGTCAGT
>NZ_JATABG010000190.1:0-6483 GCF_036533755.1 Vibrio sp. M260118
ACAATATCTTTGCCATCGACTTCGATAGAGTGGCCTGGGCCGGCATTGAACTGAACTTTGTAGTCACCCGCTGGTTTTTGAAACTCTATCTCGCCATCTTCGTTGATTTCACTTTTGATTAACTCGGTACCAGAAGCATCTAGAACTAAAACTTCAACGCCAGATGCTGATGAGCCGTCCGAAAAGCCACCTTCACATAAGATGGTGTTGTCACCGAAATCGTAACAAGAGAATAGTGGGGTGTGAGCCATTGCCGTGGCTGGGAGCAGTGCGCCGAACAACAATGCTAATGTCGCCTTTTTCATTTTGTTTTCCTTATCAGAGTCTTAGTCGCCAATGATTGGCTAGCGGCTAATAATTGGGCAAAGCATAAGCTGCGCAAATGTATATTAAAACTGGTAATTATTATTATTTGCATCTGGATTGATTTAGATCATCTAAACGTTAATCATTATCATTTGCGAGTTCTTATCGAAAACGCATCGCTTTACACTATGTTTCCATATATTTCCGCAATGGATTCATGGCAATGAAAACTCAATTAGACAGATTGATACCGGGGCAGAAAGGAGTAATTGTTTCTCACGGTTCTCAGGGGGCTATCAGGCAGCGCTTATTAGATTTGGGCTTGATTCCTGAAATGGAAATTGAGTTTGTTAGATACGCCCCAATGGGGGACCCGTTGGAAGTGAGAGTCGGTCTTACCAATGTTGTGATTCGTAAGACAGAAGCTGAAACAGTGATGATCGCGTTAGATTGCGGATAAAGCAGAAGAAGATACGGAACATGCAAAGAAAGAAAATCCTCCTTGCGGGTCAGCAAAATGCGGGTAAATCGACGGTTTTTAACATGCTTACAGGGGCTCGTCAGCATGTTGCTAATTATCCTGGAGTTACGGTTGATAAAAAAGTCGGCTATTTCTCGAATAGCTTTGGTTCGTATCAGCTGATTGATTTACCGGGTACTTATAGCCTGACCAGCTTTTCTCTTGAAGAGCGAGTAGCAAGAAAAGCGCTGCGCGAAGAGAACGCAGATGTTGTTCTTAATGTCATGGACGCGGCGAACATCAATCGCTCTTTGCATCTTTCACTGCAACTTTTAGAGCTGGAACTGCCAGTAGCAGTCGCTCTGAATATGATGGACGTGGCTGCGTCGGAAGGCATCCAGATTGATAGTAGTAAGCTGTCTGAAGCCATTGGTGTTCCGGTTGTTGAGTGTATAGGTCGATTGGGCAAGGGGGCTGAGAGTATTGGCCAAGCGATTGATGGCGCTAAGCCGAGTTCTTTTGCTGTACCGTATCCTAAACTCGAAGATTCAATTTCAAGCCTAACCGCCCAAATTGAAACGCTAGATTGTGAAAATAAACCCGCAGCGCGTTGGTTAGCGTTAAGACTGTTGGAAAACGATCAAGAGGCACTAACTTCGCTTGAGTCTGCGCTAGACACCAAATCCTTGAGTCAGCTGCAAAGTGTTGTTGAAGCAGAGCAGCAATCGGTAACTCAAGCACTAACAACGCCAATCAATGACTATATCGTTGCTCAGCGTCAATTGACGGTGACTCGCATATTAAAAGAGTGCGTTGAATTCACAAAGCAAGGCCAAGAAAAAACAAACTTTACGCAAAAGTTCGACAAACTAGTATTAAATAAATTTGGTGCACCCATCTTTTTGATCGCGACTGTCTTTGTTATCTACCAAAGTTCGATTGTCTACGGGTATGAACTGACTAATTACTGGTGGCCTTACTTAGCGGCATTTAGAGAGTTAGTCGCTAGCTTGCTGCCGGACGCAGGTTTTCTCTATGACCCTTACGTGCGTTCACTTGGGCTTTGGGTTGTTGATTCTGCAAATACGCTGCTTAACTACATACCTATCTTCCTTATCCTATTCGCACTGATTGCCATATTGGAAGACTCGGGATACATGGCGAGGATTGCGTTCATTTCAGATAAAGTGCTGCATAAGTTTGGTCTTCATGGTCAAAGTACATTGCCGATGATCCTCGCAGGCGTGTTCGCTGGTGGTTGTGCGGTTCCAGGTGTCATGGCAACGAAAGGGATACCCGATAACAGAGCGAGGTTAGCAACCATTTTAACTGTTCCTTATATGAACTGTTTAGCCAAAATTCCGCTATATACGCTGATGCTGGGGATATTCTTTGTTGAAGATAAGTCGTTGATGACGTTTTATATTTCAACTATCTCGATTATTTCTGCACTGCTAGTTGCAAAACTACTGACGAAGACGGTACTACGTAAAACCGAAACGGCGCCATTTGTCATGGAGTTGCCTCGTTATAATCTTCCTACTGCTCGCAGTGTTGTGACCCGTTCACTTGAGCGTACTTGGATGTACGTGCGTAAGGTCGGAACTATTGTTTTGGCGGTATCAACCGTTATTTTTGTCCTGCTGCAATTTCCCGGTTTACCTGAAGAGAGCAAAGCTCAGTTTCAACAGCGGGCTGAATCAGCGGTAGTTAAGTTCGAAAAATCGCTTAAAAATACTGGCTATGAAAACACCTTTGATCAGCAGTCTCTATCTGGATTGGTTAACTACTACACAGACTATAAGCGTGCCAAGTTAAACGCCAAAGGTGCTGCAGCATCAAAAGCCGTTGGTGAAAAGTTTAAAACACGCAACAGTGAGTTCTATTCTGTGGTTGTTCCACCAAAAGGCGATAAGGGCGCGAAGAAAGCGCACCGTGCTCTACGTAAACTCTCTTCTGAGCGCTCTAAAATTCGTCGTGAGATGAAAGAACTGCGCCTAGAAAGTTCGTTACTAGGTATGTTTGGGCGTTCGCTTGAGCCAGTCACTCAATACGCAGGTTTTGATTGGAAGATTAACGTAGCTCTATTCTCTTCATTTGCAGCCCGTGAGAGCAGTGTTGCGACGCTTGGCGTATTATTCCAGCAAGACGAAGATAGCAATCAGAAACTTGAAGATCGTATGAGTGGATCTAGCGAGTTTAGCGGCCATGGCGAGTTAGCAGCGGTGGCACTAATCTTGTTCTTTATCTTATACCCTCCATGCTTAGCCACAGTAATGATGATTAAAGTGCAGACTGGTGAGTACAAGTGGATGTTGCTGTCGATCTTCTTACCGACTGCGATTGGTTTTTCAGTGGCGACAGCAGTTTATACATTGGGAAATGCCTTTAAGCTTACAGGTATTCAACTGATGTCAATGGCTTATTTTTTTGCGCTTGCATTATTGCTATTACTCGGATTTAAAGACTGGATTAAGCGTAGAATGCTGCCAGATGAAATTCCCGTTAAGAATATTGAGGGATAGACTATGTATGAACAATCAATAGAGCTTTGGGATGTTGCCATTGTCGTTCTTATTGTTGCTGGCGCGGGATACTATATTTATAACAAGTTGTTTAAAAAGAAAAATAGCTGCGGAAGTGGTTGCGATTCTTGCGCGAGTGCTCCGGGTAAGGAGTGAGGTTGAACAATTTTTGCTTACTTGTGGCATTCGACCAACGATGTGGGACCTGGTTGGTGTTAGTGTCGCTTTGCTCTGAATGGCGATCATTATGTTTGCTCCAAGAGCTACGTAGTTAGGTTAAACCGAGAGGAGCCTACCTACGAACGCGTAGAGCTCATGACTCTATCCATAATTTCCATACTCTGATCAAAATATGGATTGTAAGTGAGCCGAGCGTGAACCTTGTTGGGTTCTGTGTATCCCCAAGCGGAATACCAGATGTTCTCGCCACTCTGACATTGGGCTTCTTTCTCTTCACCTTGACCATTGCTACAGATGATATTGCCACCATTGACGCCATAATTTGGATTGTTTGGAGAAAAGAGCAGCCCCATATGTGAGCCATTGGAAATACGCTGTTTCGGTAGGTGCATCGAAAACTGAGTTGAACGAGGTTCCGCGATCTTACTTTCACCTTGCCAGACAATATGTCCACTAGGGTTTGGCATTTTTTTACTGAAGGTGTCGATAGCAAATTGGGTGCTAACGACTTTGTCGCCTTCGCTCATCAGCATGAATACTGGTTTGTTGTACGTTTGGTCGCCGAGTGCTTCACGAACGACTGAAGACGTTTGGTAATAGACAGCCGCTGCATTCATTGGCAATGAATTGTAGCGCAGAGGATTGTCTTCAGGATCTTGGTCTGCCCAGGTCACAAAGTAACTCGCTAGCTCGGCATATTTTACCACTTCAGAGTGAGGCTGCAGAGCAGGGGAGAAAAGCAATAAACCGTTCACGCTATCGTCATTTAGTGCCTCAGCCGTAACCAGATTCGCTCCAGTCGAATAGCCGCCAAGCCAAATGGAATCAGTGTTTTGTTTTAACAGTGAGATGTGGTGGCGAACGACACCTTGCCAATCTTGAAGCGTTGGGAGTTGGAGATCGCCCACCTTACTCGCATGGCCTGGTAGTAGAACTGTTCTAACCAAGTAGCCTTTCTCTGCTAGATGAGTTGCGACGTCAACGAATGAGTAAGGAGAATCTCCTAGGCCGTGAACCAGCAATACACCTTGTCCATTTGGTTGCTCAGGGACATATTCCTTAGGCAGCACCATGTCTAGTTCTGCCTGTTTGTCTTCAGTCATGAATAGACGATTGCTCTCAAGCCAACGCTTAGTTTCTGATACATACGCTTGAAAGCTGGCTTGTGAGTAGCTCGGTAATTGTTGTGCTGCTTGGAAGGCAGGGTCGGTTGGTTGGGTTGAGCAGCCAACGGTGATGGTAGCTACTATCGCCGCAAGGCTAAAAACTAAGACGGTCTTTTTACGCATCGTATATTCAATTCACCTATTTACTTTGAGACGTCCTCATACTCCCCTTCGAGTGTAGAGTGATTGCTTTGTTGAGAAAACGCTGAGCGATTCATTTTAAGAGACTTTTCTATTTTCTTTCCAGTGATAACCGCAGCAATAGTTAGCGGAATAATCATGATCAAGCTGAACAGCAGTGTAAATACACCAATAAACAGTGCCAAAAAACCAGAAATTACTCTATTCATAATCTTTACCTCTTATCTATATGAGCAGAATAGCGCGAGATAAATGAATCAAACATGAACAAACGGAAAATGGAGGCATGGATCAAAAAGGCCACTTCCAAATAAGAAAGTGGCAACTACGGGGGATTATTATAGATATTATGTTGTGGAGAATTGCCTCAGACATTGCCTGAGACGATATTCTGTTGGTCAACTACCAAAGTTAGCTGACCAAATCCGTAGATTATTTTGTTGGGTAAGTTTTGTAGCGAACACCCATCATTTGTTCCATACAGTGAACAACCTGACAGCTGTAGCCAAACTCATTGTCGTACCAAATGTACAGAACGCAGCGGTTATCTTGTGCGATAGTCGCAGCGCCATCAACCACACCTGCGAATCGAGAACCCACTAGGTCAGTTGATACAATCTCAGTAGACTCAGTGTAATCAATTTGCGCAGATAGCTCAGACGTCAGAGCCATTTCACGCAGGTAAGCGTTAAGTGCTTCTTTATCTGTACCATGTTCAAGGTTTAGGTTAGCGATCGCCATCGATACGTTTGGTGTTGGTACGCGGATAGCGTTACCTGTTAGCTTACCTGCTAGTTCTGGTAGAGCTTTTGCTACCGCTTTCGCTGCTCCTGTCTCGGTTAACACCATGTTCAAAGATGCGCTACGTCCACGGCGCTCACCCGAGTGGAAGTTATCAATTAGGTTTTGGTCATTGGTAAACGAGTGAACCGTTTCAATATGGCCTGAAATAACCCCAAACTTGTCGTTAACGGCTTTTAGCACTGGTGTAATAGCGTTGGTGGTACAGCTTGCTGCAGAAATGATGTTATCTTCAGTTTGGATAACGTCATCATTCACGCCAAACACAACGTTTTTGATGTCACCTTTGCCTGGTGCGGTCAACAGCACTTTCTCTGCGCCTTTGCACTCTAGGTGCTGTGCAAGGCCATCAGCATCACGCCAAACACCCGTATTATCAACAACTAATGCGTTGTTAATTCCAAAGCTAGTGTAGTCGACGTCTTGTGGTTTGTTGGCATAGATAAACTGGATGTAATTGCCGTTAGCGATGATCGCTTTGCGTTCTTCATCAACAACAATACTACCGTTAAATTGTCCGTGAACAGAGTCGCGACGTAGAAGGCTCGCACGTTTTTCTAAATCACCTTTCTTACCGCCGCGAACTACGACTGCACGTAGTCGAAGTGGGTAACCAGGACCGGATTTTTCAACCAGTAGGCGAGTCAATAGGCGGCCAATACGTCCAAACCCGTAAAGTACCACATCACGTGGCTCGCTTACGGTTTGACCATTTTGCGCACCAAGAAGCGACGTATGTAAGAAGTCTTTTACTCCGTGTGCGTCATCACGGCCTTGCCAGAATTCATGGGCAAGTTGACCAATGTCGACACGACAAGGAGAAAGTTCCATTTCGCTAAGTGCTTGGATTAAAGGTAGCGTTTGCTCTGGAGTGAGTGCTGTTCCAGTGTAGCGACGTGCTAAT
>NZ_JATABG010000191.1:0-6473 GCF_036533755.1 Vibrio sp. M260118
GTAAAAATGACTACTGGGCAACACCGCTCGAGTTCCTCGGTAGTAACGCCGGAGATTGCGAAGACTTTACCATCGCTAAATACTTTTCTCTTCTTGAGCTAGGTGTATCAGACAAGAAACTACGCCTAGTGTATGTTAAGGCCATTGAATTAAATCAGTTTCATATGGTTCTCGCTTACTACTCCAAACCAAGCGCGGAGCCTATTCTACTGGACAACATAGACCCACAAATCAAACGCGCGTCTAAACGTCGTGACTTACTACCTATATACAGTTTTAACGGTAAAAACTTGTGGCTGATGAAATCCAAACAAGGACAACTAGCAGGAAAGTCTTCTAGGTTAAGCCTATGGAACGACCTTCGTGCACGAGAGAAGTCTCTCAAACTAAATAAACCAATAGTCAATTATGATGAGTAGGCAACATGACTTTATATAAACAACTTGTCGCGGGAATGATTGCGGTGATATTGATGTTGTTAATTTCGGTGTTCATCATCGAATTCAACACTACGCGCAATAACCTCATTCAGCAGCAGCAATCCGAGGTCAATAACACCATCAATACAGTCGGGCTCGCACTGGCTCCCTATTTGGAAAGCAAAGACCAAGTTGCTGTGGAGTCAGTAATCAACGCCCTATTTGATGGCAGTAGTTACTCAGTTGTGCGTTTGATCTTCCTCGATACTGGGGATGAGATTCTACGCTCCTATCCGGTCAAGCCAAATGACGTACCCAAGTGGTTTACCCGTCTCAATCTGTTTGAGAAAATTCACGACCGCAGAGTCGTTACTAGCGGTTGGATGCAACTAGCAGAAGTCGAAATTGTCAGTCACCCTGGGGATGCCTACACCCAGTTGTGGCTCGCGTTTGAACGACTTGTTATCGCGTTCTGCATTATCATGCTGATTGGTTTATTTTCTATCTCATTCATACTCAAGCGCGCGCTACGACCATTGCAATTGATCGTCAACAAAATGGAGCAAGTGGCAAACAATCAGTTTGGTGAACCGTTGCCAAGACCAGCCACTCAAGACCTGATCTACGTAGTCGATGGCATCAATACCATGTCTGCTCAGCTTGAGAAATCATTTAAGGCTCAGGCTAAAGAGGCACAACACCTGCGAGAAAGAGCCTACATTGACCCTGTTTCTCAGCTAGGTAACCGTGCCTACTATATGAGCCAGTTAAATTCGTGGATTGGCGAAGGTGGTATTGGTGGCGTCGCTATCCTTGAAGCAAGCTTCATTCGCGAGCTCTATGACGACAAAGGCTATGAAGCCGGTGATGGTATGGTTAGAGAGTTGGCTGAGCACCTAAAAGTGTCAATGACGGCACCGGATGTCACACTTGCACGTATCTCGACCGAAGAATTTGGTTTTATTCTACCCAACGTCGATGACTCCGAACTCAAACTGATCGCGGAGAGCATAGTAACGTACGTACAAGACATCAACGCAGATCCAACAGGTATGGCGAAGGCCAACTTATCTCTGGGTGTGGTTTACAACAAGTCGTCCACCAGCTCTAGTGAACTTCTGACTATGTTGGACAACGCACTAGCAAACGCCAAGTCGAATCCAGAAATCAATTACGGCTTCGTGACCGGTGAAGATACCGATAACCTGATGGGTAAACAGCAGTGGAAACACCTTGTTGAGGAAGCGATCAGCAATGATTGGTTTAGCTTCCGCTTCCAAGCGGCTAACGACAGTTGGGGTCAGCCGTATCACAGAGAAGTGTTCTCGGCGATTGAAAAAGATGGTGAGAGATACAGTGCAAACCAGTACTTATTCGCCTTAGAACAGCTCAACGCTAGCCACTTATTCGATGAATATGTTGTCGAGTCTATTGTTGCTCGTTTGGAAGCGGGTGAGTTCGCGGAACCTGTTGCCATCAACATCTCGCAAAGTAGTATTGCCCAGCCAAGCTTCATTCGTTGGGTTACTAAGCTACTGAGCAAGCATGCCTCTATTGCGTCGCTACTACACTTCGAGATTCCTGAGAGCTGTTTTATTAACTCCCCTCACCATACAGCGCTATTCTGTAACGCGGTTCGTGCAGCGGGTGCCGACTTCGGGGTAGATAACTACGGACGCAACTTCCAATCGTTAGATTACATTAACGAGTTCAGGCCAGCTTATGTGAAACTCGACTATCTATATACGCACCACTTAGATGATGAGAAACAGAAGTTCACTCTGACTTCGATTTCAAGAACGGCGCACAACTTAGGAATTAAGACCATCGCATCTCGAGTCGAAACACAAACTCAGCTAGATTTTCTATCTGAACACTTTATTGAAGTCTTCCAAGGCTTTATCGTAGATAAATAATCAACAAAAGGTATAGCATGCAGGATCCGCTATTAAATTCGCTTATCTACGTTAGTCGCTACTATGGGTTAGCAAACTCACCAGAGGCACTGATTAACGGCCTACCTCTGTCTGATGGTAAGTTGACGCCATTTTTGTTCCCTCGTGCGGCTGAACGTGCTGGGTTAGTAGCCAAGGAAAATCGCTCAGCGCTCGGAGACATCTCACAACTCGTTCTGCCTGTGGTTTTAATTCTCAAAACAGGCGATGCTTGTGTTCTCAACAGCATCAACGACGAGAAAACCGAAGCTGAAATTGTCACTGGCGAGTCGGGGTTAGTACCGATTTCGATCCCAATAGAAGATCTCGAACAGCTCTATATTGGCCGCTATTTTTTAGTCAAAAAGCAATTCCGTTACGACGAACGCTCTCCAGAAGTACTCAAAACTAGTGAAGGACACTGGTTCTGGGGCACAATTTGGCAATCGAAAAAGATTTATCGAGATGTCCTCATCGCGTCGATTTTAATCAACCTATTCGCCATTGCGGCGCCTATGTTTACCCGCCTCGTGTACGACAAGGTAGTGCCTAACCTCGCATTCGAAACTCTTTGGGTACTTGCTAGCGGTATCTTTGTCATTTTTCTATTTGACTTAGTACTAAAGCTGCTACGCAGTTATTTTATCGATGTTGCGGGGAAGAAGTCCGACATACTGATCTCCTCTAAGCTGTTTAGTAAAGTGATGGGAATTCGTATGGAGGCTCGCCCAGCTTCAGTGGGTGCCTTTGCACGTCACTTACAAGAGTTCGAGTCGATCCGAGAGTTCTTTACTTCGGCAACCATTGGCTCTTTGATCGACCTACCCTTCGCCATCCTATTCCTATTATTGATTTGGCTAATGGCAGGCAACTTGGTGATTGTGCCAATTGTTGGGGTGCTGATTCTAATTATCTACTCTGCGCTGATTCAAGGTCCGTTAAGACAGACCATCGAAGAAGGCTCAAGACTCGCTTCTCAAAAGTACGCCAACCTTATCGAGAGTCTGTCTGGTTTAGAGACAGTAAAACTCTTTGGTGCGCAAAGCCAATTCCAATTCCGTTGGGAAGAGGCGGTCGCTCACATGGCAAACTGGAACATCAAAAGCCGACGAATTACGGATGGTATCCAAAACACCGCTGGATTTGTTCAACAGGCATCTAACGTCGGTATGATCATACTAGGTGTTTACTTGATCTCTGAAGGCGAGCTCACCATGGGTGGTTTGATTGCTGCGACCATGTTAAGTGGCCGTGCTATTGGTCCTATGGTACAGCTTTCTTTGCTCTCTACCCGTTATAATCAGGCCAAGTCTTCAATGACGATTATCGAACAAGTAATGTCGATGCCTGATGAGCAAGAAGAGGGCAAACGCTATATCCACCGCCCTATTATTCACGGCAAAATTGAACTGGATAAGGTCACCTTCCACTACCCTGATTCTCCAATCGCATCGATTCGTGATTTGAGTCTGACCATCAACCCAGGAGAGAAAGTCGCGATTATCGGCCGTATTGGGTCGGGTAAAACCACTTTAGAGCGGTTAATCATGGGGCTATTCAAACCGACGGAAGGTCATGTCAGAATCGATGATACTGATATAGACCAACTGCACCATATCGATATCCGCCGAAACATCGGCTGTGTGCCACAGGATAGCCAACTGTTCTATGGAAGCATCCGTGACAACATCACGCTTGGCCGCCCACTAGCAGATGACAGAGACGTACTTGACGCCGCGAACCGTGCGGGTGTAACAGTGTTTACTCAGCAAGACCCTGCCGGCTTAGAGCGCCAAGTGGGTGAAGGCGGTATGTTGTTATCCGGTGGTCAACGTCAGGCAGTAGCGATTGCCCGCTCACTTCTAGGTCGTCCGCCAGTGCTACTGTTAGATGAACCAACCAGTGCGATGGATAATCGCTCTGAAATGCATATCAAGCAGCAGTTGTCTCAGCTTAAATCCACCGAGACTCTTATCCTGATCACTCACAAGACTTCCATGCTCGACGTGGTTGATCGTGTCATCGTGATGGAGAAAGGCTGTGTAATTGCGGACGGACCAAAATCTGAGGTTCTGAACAACCTCAAACAAGGCAAGGTTCGAGCGGTTAACTAGCCCAAACGATAGTTATAAAACAATGGCCACTCGATTGAGTGGCCGTTTTACGTTTACTTAATTACTTAGATTTAAAGCGTGCTGTGAAATGACGCAGCACAGGCGGCTCATACTCAAACGTCAGTCCTTTAAGTTCATGGGCTCGCTCTTTAAGGGCGATAATCGCATCAGCAATGTAATCCATATGATCATTGGTGTAGACACGTCTTGGTATGGTCAAGCGCATCAACTCTAACTCAGAGGCCTTTTGCTCGCCAGTTTCCGGATCTCGTCCGAGTAATAAGGAGCCGATCTCCACCGCTCGTATGCCCGCCTCGAGATAAAGGGCATTACATAGCACCTGAGCTGGGAATTCATCGGCAGGGATATGGGGTAAAATCTTAGCCGCATCAACAAACACAGCATGTCCACCGGTTGGATATTGGATAGGAATCCCCCCCTCTCTTAGACGTTCACCCAAATACTCTACTTGGCTAATACGGTAATGGAGATAATCTTCATCGGCTCCTTCGTACAAACCACGCGCCAAGGCTTCCATATCTCGACCAGCCATACCACCATAAGTAACAAAACCTTCCATCGGAACACAACGAGTACGCACTGCTTGGAAAAGCTCTTCATGATCACGGATACAGCACAAGCCACCAATATTGACCATAGGATCTTTCTTAGCTGACATAGTGAGCATATCGCCATACTGGTACATTTCGCGGATGATCTCTAAGATAGACTTGTCTTGATAGCCCTCTTCGCGCTGTTTAATAAAGTAGGCATTTTCGCAGTAACGTGCTGAATCAATCACAACCGGAATGTCGTTCTTAGTCGCAATCTCATACACCGCGCGCATATTAGCCATAGAAACTGGCTGACCGCCGGAGCTGTTACAGGTCACCGTAGTAATGATTGCACAAATGTTTTCGCTGCCGTGCGCTGCAATCGTAGATTCAAGCTTATCGAGGTCAAAGTTGCCCTTCCAATCATATGGCGTGGTGGTATCAAAGGCGTGCTGATCAACGACATTGATCGCTTTACCGCCATTGAGTTCAATATGCCCTGCTGTGGTATCAAAGTGATAGTTGGAGATAAACACAGGGTCCGTGCCACCGCGGACCGTTTTCATCCGCTCAATCAGCGCAGGAAACAAGATCTGTTCTGCACCTCGTCCTTGGTGAGCAGGAACGGTCAGCTTGTAACCAAAAAAGTGCTCAACCGCTGCACACAAGTTGTAGTAGTTTCGGCTGCCCGCATAAGACTCGTCACCCATCATTAAGCCTGCCCACTGATTATCACTCATGGCACCGGTGCCTGAGTCCGTCAATAGGTCGATATAGACATCATCACTTTTCAGCAAGAATGGGTTTAGCCCTGCTTCATCGAGTGCAACGACACGGTCATCGTAAGTCGTCATCTTGATTGGCTCTACCATTTTAATGCGGAAGGGTTCTGGGATACGTTTCATGGTTAATTCCTTTAAATAATTCGAATACCCGTACTAGCGAATACGAGTGAAGTTAATTGATAAAATGTCGAATTTAAAAACTAGGCGCAATTGGCCTAGGAGAAATTAACTAAGAAGCGTTTCTTTATTGAGAAGGGAAAGCGTGTAATCAACGTTGTACCACGGCGACAACACTAGTCTGCTGTCTAACATAGCTGCGTATGCCATAGCGTTATCCTCCTGAATCATTGAACACTGGGTTACTATAGTCTAGTTCCTATCCCCATTACCATAAGAGGTAGCGCAGATTTTCCAAATAGTGAGAGATAAACGTGACCATTGATTAAGATTTAATGAAATTTATAAACATCTGACATTGAGGAATTGAAATCTGCTCGAGAGCTAGGCACTCTTTTCAATGGCTTGGAGCCATTTTGATTAGGAACCAACAATGAAAATAAAAACACCACTACTTGCTGCTTTTGTATTGGGAACCAGTACTGTCGCAGTTGCTGACGTCACGATCACAATCCCAGAAACTGTCGATATCTTAGTCGTCAACGAAGAC
>NZ_JATABG010000192.1:0-6437 GCF_036533755.1 Vibrio sp. M260118
AAAACAGGGTAGCCGTCAGCAAAACTAACGTTGTGACCCAGTTTTTCACGCACTCGATTTGATTGTTCGCCACAAAACAGTAGCTCTACTCGCTGGCCCAATACCTCAGTAAACCAATCATCAGCAGCATCTGTGGTGGTATACGCAACGAAGTTGTCTTTCCAAACCTGAGCGGGTGCTTCCTGCATTTTGAATTCTGAATAGCGAATTCGCAGTGGCGATTTACCTTCTGCTGTGAATATCACGCCATCGGGTGTTAGGCTTGAACGCACCGTCACCATCTGCGGGTATTTTCGTGCTGTTACCATTGAGCCATCAGAGAGCGCAAGCATAAATCGACGGTCGAACATCAGACCTTGTTTTTCAACCCAAGCAGATGAAAGAGAAATACCACCGACAGATTTCACTGGATAGACATTAATTTGAGAGAGTATTGGAGCTGACATTGCTTATCCTAAGCTAGAGTTATTGTGCAGCCAGTATACTTGATTTCATTCGCTTTCTTCTACTGACCAGGGCAGCATTCATAACCTATGGTTTACGGTTCGTTAGGTGAACATTCATGCACATCAGCACCAGCACCAAAAAAATAGGATGAAATACAGTGCGGTTTGCACTATCATCCTGTCGCCTAAGCGCAAGCGTTTGCTTTCACAGTTTCGCTCAACTTAGGCTCCAATCAGATAACTCAATTTATGGTGGGAGCAATCAATGACAACACTTACGATCACACGTCCTGACGACTGGCACGTTCATCTGCGCGATGGCGATGTACTGAAGGATACCGTGCGAGATATTAGCCGCTACAATGGCCGCGCGCTAATCATGCCAAATACCATCCCACCTGTGACAACGACCGATATGGCGCTAGCTTATCGTGAGCGCATTATGGCAGAGAAGCCAAGTGAACAGTTCGAGCCGCTAATGGCACTTTATTTGACCGACAACACAACACCAGACGAGATCCGAAAAGCAAAAGCATCGGGGGCGGTTGTTGCTGCTAAACTTTACCCAGCAGGTGCGACGACTAACTCTGACTCGGGCGTCACTTCTGCGAAAAATATCTACCATGTATTTGAAGCCATGCAAGAGGTTGGCATGTTGCTGTTGGTACACGGCGAAGTGACTCACCACGATGTTGATATATTCGATCGCGAGAAGCAGTTCCTAGATACCGTTTTAGCTCCAATCGTGAACGATTTTCCAAACCTTAAGATCGTTCTTGAGCACATTACAACTGCGGATGCCGCTGCCTTTGTGAAAAATGCTAACGACAATGTTGCTGCAACTATCACTGCGCACCACTTACTGTACAACCGTAACCATATGTTGGTTGGCGGCATTAAGCCTCACTTCTACTGTCTACCGATTCTTAAGCGCAACACCCACCAGCAAGCGCTTATCGAAGCAGCAACCAGCGGCAGCAAGAAGTTTTTCTTAGGTACAGACTCAGCTCCCCACGCAAAAGGTATGAAAGAAGCGGCGTGTGGTTGTGCTGGCTCTTACACTGCGCATGCTGCACTTGAGCTATATGCAGAAGTGTTTGAGCAAGAAGGAAAACTCGAGAACCTAGAGTCGTTCGCCAGCCATAATGGTCCTGACTTCTATGGTCAGCCACGCAATCACGATACTGTTACACTAACTAAAGAAGCATGGCCAGTTGATGAAACCATGCCATTTGGTGAGTCTGTCGTAGTGCCTATCCGCGCCGGCGAAGAGATTAAGTGGACAGTTAAATAAAACTAACGCATAGTCCAACAAAACTAAAACCCCAGTAATTACCTTTAGTTACTGGGTTTTTTTATTTGGTATTCCACCGCTATGACCTACACTAATGATATAAACATTAATAACTAGGTCGTCATGTTACTTAAGCTAGACATCGCCACTCTTTCCATTATGTGCGTACTACTTTCTTTTACCTATAGTGCGGGTCTAGCTTTGATTCAAACCCTTCAATCTAGGCTTAGAGGCATTAACCTAATTGCCCTCGCTTTACTGTTGCTAGGATTGGGGTTCCTGTTAATGAGTTTTGGCAACAACGTCTCATTATGGTTGTCTAAAATACTTGCTAACTCTCTAATTAGTTTAAGTTTTATTCTTATATTGCACGGTATATGTTTACTCAGAGGCTACCCAGCCGCACTAGCCAATTTCGGCTACTACACCTTGCCAGTTCTCATTGTATCTTTAACTTACTTAACTTACTTTTCGTCTTCAACTGATGCGCGCATTGCGATCATAGCATCTTATACTTCCGCGCTAAGCTTCTTGGCCATCTACGCCAACCACAAAGGCACCAATGAAGATATCGCGCCTTCTAAACGCTTACTTTCGTTAGGCATGCTCGTCTATGCCTTATATGGACTATTCCGCCTAGTAGCACTGCTGTTTGGTTCGCGCACTGAAGACTTTATGCTGGCGAACTGGATACATCAACTTGCGTTTATTAGTGTGCTGATGATGATCATTTTTATCGGTTTTTCGATTACTTGGATGTTAACTGGGAGACTTGTCGCCACCATCTATCACTCATCGCTGAAGGATGAATTGACTCAGCTATACAATCGACGAGCACTGGAAGAGTTTGGACCAAAAGAGGCGGCGCGCGCGCAGCGATACGAGCATTCATTGTCTGTTGTGCTGATAGATATCGACAACTTTAAGCAGATCAACGATATCTACGGACACCAAGCAGGAGACAACGTTCTAAGGGCTATCGGTAAGATCTTACGCATTGAAACACGCAAAAATGACTACTCATTTCGTTATGGCGGTGAGGAGTTCCTCGTCTTGCTACCAGAGACTAAACTAGACCAAGCGCAAATTGTCGCAGAGAAACTCAGGCGCATCATCGAACGCACTACCATGCTACCTAGCGACCGGGAAACATGCACCGCGAGCTTCGGAGTCAGCGAACACGATAAAAATGAGTGCTGGGAAGAGTCTATAATACGTGCCGATAAAGCACTCTATAAAGCTAAACGCCAAGGGCGAAATCAGGTAGTCGTAGGCAATACGCCAGCCTAGTATCACCCCAAACAGAAGCATAGATTGCCATCTGCTAGGGTGAACACATTTATGCGTTGACTAACCAGCCAGCAGCTCTTTTCTTACTAGCTCAGCTCCTGCACTCAGTGCATTTAGTTTACCTCGCGCGACTTCGTGTGATAACGGAGCCATGCCACAGTTAGTGCACGGATAGAGCTTGTCAGCATCAACATACTTAAGCGCTTCACGTAAGGTTGACGCAACCTCTTCCGCCGTTTCAATGGTATCTGTTGCCACATCAATCGCCCCTACCATCACCTTCTTACCTCGGATCAGCTCAAGCAGTTCAATGGGCACACGGGAGTTATGACACTCTAGTGAAATGATATCAATGTTGGACTTTTGCAGCTTTGGAAACACTTCTTCATACTGGCGCCACTCTGAGCCCAGTGTTTTCTTCCAATCAGTGTTGGCTTTAATACCATAGCCATAACAGATATGAACCACCGTTTGACACTTTAGCCCTTCAATGGCTCGCTCTAAACAAGCGATGCCCCAATCATTCACATCATTAAAGAAGACATTAAATGCTGGCTCATCAAACTGGATAATATCGACACCCGCGGCTTCTAGCTCTTTCGCCTCTTGGTTAAGAATTTTGGCGAACTCCCAAGCGAGTTGCTCACGACTTTGGTAATGATCATCATAAAGTGTATCAATCATGGTCATTGGGCCTGGCAATGCCCACTTGATCGGCTTATCCGTTTGCTGACGCAGGAACTTAGCGTCTTCCACGAACACTGGCTTTGTGCGACTAACAGGGCCAATAACCGTAGGTACGCTCGCTTCATAACGATTACGGATCGTCACCGTTTTACGATTCTCAAAGTCAACACCATTTAAGTGTTCGATAAATGTCGTCACAAAGTGTTGGCGAGTTTGCTCACCGTCACTCACGATGTCGACACCTGCATGCTGTTGCTCTTGTAGCGACAAACGCAACGCATCCTGTTTACCAGCGCTTAATTCTGCACCTTGCAGCTTCCAAGGCGACCATAATGTTTCAGGCTGCGCTAACCAAGAAGGCTTTGGCAAGCTACCTGCCGTAGACGTAGGTAATAGTGTTTTCATACTCTATCTCTCCTGATTAACTGTTAGGCGTAGTTCGCAGACCATTGTTCGAGCAATG
The DNA here is from genome assembly GCF_036533755.1 of Vibrio sp. M260118. Lineage (NCBI taxonomy): Bacteria > Pseudomonadati > Pseudomonadota > Gammaproteobacteria > Vibrionales > Vibrionaceae > Vibrio > Vibrio sp. M260118. The sequence goes on from NZ_JATABG010000192.1 coordinate 4,181, forward strand.
CTTGATGCGGTTTGATGAAGTTCTCTTCAGCAAACTTACCTTGTTCAATGGCTAAACGGCTTCGCTCCTCACGGTCATACACAATTTGAGTTAAGGAGTGATCACTATTTTTCAAACTCGGTTGATACGACTTTCCTGCTACCGCGTTTGCATTATAGATTTCAGGACGATAGATCTTTTGGAATGTCTCCATGGTACTGATCGTGCTAATGAGTTCCAAATTGGTGTAGTCATTGAGTAAATCTCCGAAAAAGTAGAACGCGAGTGGAGCCACACTGTTTGGCGGCATAAAGTAACGCACTTGTAGCCCCATTTTTTGGAAATACTGCTCAGTCAGAGAAGACTCATTTGGCTGGTACTCATAGCCCAGCACCGGATGTTGATTATCGCTACGGTGATAGGTTTTGTTGTCTGAAACACTTAAACAGATCACCGGTAGCTTGCTAAAGTGCTGCTTATAGGTTGGCGAGTTAACAAAATGCTTAAACAGCTTACCGTGTAGCTCACCAAAATTGTCAGGAATACTAAACTGCGGCTTACCTTTATTATGATCGAGTAGCAAAACACTAAAGTCATAGTCCCGGACGTACGAAGAAAAGTTATTACCAACAATGCCTTCAATTCGTTCGTTGGTCTTATGGTCTAGGATATTAGTTTTTAGTACTTCAATTGACGGAAAACTTTCACCGTCAGCTTCAATATCCATATCAACGGAGACAATCTCAAGCTGGACTGAGTAACGATCTCCCTGAGGGTTGTCCCAATGCGCTAAGGCATTGAAGCTGTTATCAATCATCTTCAATGCGTTACGAAGGTTTTGCTGGCGACTCTCACCTCGCGCTAAGTTAGCGAAGTTAGTCGTAATTCGGGTGTTGTCTGCTGGATGATAGTTTTCATCCAAGCTTAGGCTTTTGATGGTGAACGTGAAGTCTTTGCTCATAGCGGTGTATCCTATTTCCTTAGATGAAAGCTAACTTAGTCATACTCTTGGCTATTTATGCATTTTAGTTTTCTAGATACAGGCTTAAATGGTTCTGGTCGAGAACAGAACTCAGAGTTTGAATGCTGCCTAGATATAAGAGTGTGTTTCTTTATAACTTTGAACCGCCTATTAAGCACAATGGTATTACTTCACATTCACCATGAGAAACACTCATGTTGCCTAGTGAGAGTACGCTTCGGGAAACGGAGTTAAGGAAGTGAATAGCGAAAGGATTGCAGAAGGGCTTGAGCGTTAAAGCTGCATTGCAGACTACCTAAACCCACACCAATTTTATTGTAGATATTTAGGCAACAGTAAAGTTCCAAATGTGATATTTATCACACTTATAAATTCACGCATAATCTCTTCCGTACCAAGAGCAACGGCTCTTAATTAAACAGTATTCAAAGGAAAAGCATTATGAAAACAGCAATCACTACACTACTTATTGCGGCTCTATCTTCAACAATCGCTATAGCAGCACCACATCAAGACAAAACAATTGAGATCAAAACTATCAAAAATCAAGCAATCGTGACTGTGCTTGAAAATGGCAACCCAGTTAGTGGCGTGAAGGTAAAAGTGAAAGGTAATGGCACTCAATACTTCACCACCGGTGAGAAGGGTACCTTTATGGCAGCAAACCTACTGGACCATGGCAGCTCATTTACTTTTGAAATCGAAGGTGAAAATGGTGAAACCATTCGCGAGCAGCGTTTCCTATCTTCGTTCTAAATCGAACTCACTCTATGTCAAAAAGCCCGAGTTTAATCGGGCTTTTGCATTTGCATCAAAGAAACACTCTTAAAGGAAATTGCGCTCCCACACGGGTGGCGTGCCAATCACCTCCCGCACAATCTCAATAAATGACGTCGCCAGTATTGACTGTTTCCTGTGCATATAAATCGCGTGAATATCGCCAAATGAAGCCAGAGTATAATCAGGCAATAACTGCACCAAACCCTGCTTTTCCATATCTTCAGCAAGCATAAATTGAGCAATCTGTGCGTAGCCCATTGACGCTCTCACACTAGAAAGTATTAAATCCGCTTCATTAACTCGATAGTTGTACTTGATGGGATAAACAGAGGTTTGTCCGGATTCACGGTCAACAAACTGTATTTTAGTAAGCGTCCATTTAAACCCACCTACCAATAATTCAGCATTCTCGGCATAGTGATTCCTCAACCAAGGAGTCACGATGAACCAATCGAACAAGCCTCAACTCTGGGCAGAAATCATTGAGCAGCAGAGCCAAAGTGAGTTATCCATTGT
>NZ_JATABG010000193.1:0-8818 GCF_036533755.1 Vibrio sp. M260118
GCCTAATGTGGTTAGAGTCAGGAATTGAAGCAATACTTTGGAGCTTGATTGTCGGACAGCTTAGTCGCTTTTCTCTTACCGTAATGTTTAGCCAAAAAGCCTACTCGCTTAATTACCAAACCAATGGTTTGTTTGCGCTGCTACTACTAACTGTTGTGTTTCTACTTACGAGCCAGTTACAGAAACGCGTTGAGACCTCTCTACTCATGCTGTTTTTGCAACCGTTAGGGATAGCTGCTGTTGCTCTGCGTTTTGGGCTTATCTCCACTGGCTATCTCAAAGCCTTCAGCCAATCGATAAATCGCTATTTGGGTAAGTCATTATGAGTAGCACTAACCAAACGATGCCTATTCTAGTGATGACGTCACTCAGCTTAGTACTGGCGGCAACTTGGTATTTAGTGCCTCACCCTGCGATTGTCGTTGTACTTTGTTTTGTGCCTTTAGGTGCTCTGTTTGTACTCAATCAAACGTTTTGGCTAGTGAGCCTATTTGTGCTGTTCTCGTTCTTTCGCATACATGAGGCGATTCCCGCTCTTTACTCTCTGAAAATCCCATTGCTGCTTTCGCTTGGCGCTTTGTCTGCTCTTATGTGGCACACCCTGGTCAGCAGGCAACTACAAACATTCTGGCACCCGAGCATGACCTGGCTTGCCATGTTCTGGGGATTGGTAATGATTGGAATCGTGCTTTCCTCAAACCCTGGGATTGCAATTACCTACTTCAAAAACATTTATTGGAAGATCATCGTGATGACGCTAGCAATCGCATGGTTGGTCAATACAGAAGATGCGGTGCGAAAAATCGCCACACTGATTATCTTGGCCGGTGGGCTAATCGCTGTGGTCGCTCTATATAACTCTTCTGCCGGAATTGGTCTTGTGGAGGGTACTCGCGTCACAATCGGCCGTCAGCTTGGTTCTGTTCTGGGTGACCCCAACGATCTATCCCTTGTTTTGATGTTCCCTCTCGCATTCGCGATCAGTTTCGCGACGACAAAAGACATTGGGTTTTCACGTATTCTTGGTCTAACCGGCCTGATTTTAGCAATGGCCGCTGTGATTGCGACTCAAAGTCGTGGCGGGCTTTTAGGCTCAGTTGCTGTATTTGGCATTTTCGGCCTAAGGCTTATTCGCTCTAAATCACTACTTATTTTTATTGGCGTGATAGGGTTAACGGTTCTATTTGCGGTGGCCGGTATTTCAGATCGCCAATCAGGAGGTGCAGCTGAAGAAGGTATCGATGCATCGGCAATGGGCAGACTGTATGCATGGGAAGCGGCATTCAAAATGGCACTCGACAACCCTTTCAGTGGTGTTGGTCTTAATAACTTCTACTCAAACTACTACTTCTACAGCTCACATTGGGACGGACTAAATCACGCAGTACACAGCACTTGGTTTGGTGTTCTCGCAGAGATGGGTTTCCTTGGGTTAATCATTTTTCTCGGAATGATCATTTCACTCATCAAAACGAGTAGACAAACTTTAGCTCGATTAGATCAATTGAAAGGCTCTGTATCTCCTTACCTAACAGCAACCGCGCTCGCAGTGTACGCAGGTGTTATCGGTACGGTTGTGTCTGGTACCTTCCTAACCCAAGGATTTACTTGGCCAATATACATACTCGCAGCCTTGTGTATTGCCATTTCTCGAATTACTCAAAAACATTCTCAATTTGAGAATCCTAGCACTACAGATTAGAAGTCTATGCTAACTAACTGTTTTTATAAAAAACATCTTGGCACATTACGTGAAATAGCCTCTACATAACTCAAATGTAGAGGACACAATCATGTTGGCTCAGCAAGTAAATCAGTTCAAAATTTGGCTACAGCACAATGAGAATCCGGCCTATCGCAAATTGTTTCTCATTTTGAAAACAGTCCGTGCCTGCGATATTCCAACACCGAAGATCTATAACAAGCTCGTTGGCTTCTTCTACTCTGGCTGCCACTCAGTTTGGAATAACCTAATCCGCGTAACGATTCATACCCCCGCTTTTAAAGGGCGTCTATCAGGTTACGGTCAGGGGTTGTACTTGTTCGGAGGTGTGCCTTTCGTTTCAGGCCCTCTATCTATCTCATTGGGTGAAGACTGTCGTATTTCAGGACAAACTACCTTTAGCGCGAGACCACAATCTATCAACCCATCACTCATCGTTGGTAGCAATGTCGATATTGGCTGGCAAAGTACATTCGCTGTCGGCAACAGAATCGTAATCGGTGACAATGTGCGCATTGCCGGACGCGCATTCTTATTTGGCTACTCTGGCCACTCTTTAGATGCACAGCTTCGAGCCAAAGGCTTAGGTGACTTAGATTGTGATGTCGGTGATATCGTGCTTAAAAACGATGTCTGGCTCGGCACCAACGTAACAGTTTGCCCAAATGTCACGATTGGAGAAGGAACGATTGTTGGCACAGGGAGTGTAGTAACCAAAGACCTCCCACCGTTTGTTGTTGCAGCGGGTAATCCGGCAAAAGTGATTCGTTCACTTGTTCAACATTCATCAAGCGATGAGGAGAATAACCATGCGTGATCTTATTGTATTCGGTGAAGACTTTGGCGGATTGCCATCAAGCACTCAACACCTTGTCACTCGCTTAGCAAAACAGCGTAAAGTCTTGTGGGTTAACTCGATTGGTTTGCGCCAGCCTAAGTTAACGACGCACGATATTAAGCGTGCGGCGAATAAGCTACTGGGTAGAAGCAAAGGTGGTTTTAATCAAAATCAAACTCAAAACCAAGGCCATGACTCAAACATTACGGTTGTAAATCTTAAGACCATACCTGCTCCGCGTTCTTGGTTTGCTCGTCAATTGGCTAAGGCAATGATTTGCTCGCAACTTAAACCCGTGATTGAAAAGTTAAAACTACACAAGCCTATCTTGTGGAGCTCGCTACCTACAACTGCTGATTTGTGTGGAACACTTGGTGAATCAGCGGTTGTCTATTACTGCGGAGATGATTTCTCATCATTAGCAGGCGTCGACCATAACACCGGTGCAGTCCATGAACACAAGTTGGTCGAGCAAGCAGACTTGATTCTTGCAGCAAGCGCAAAGCTTGTTACCAAGTTCCCGCAGACCAAAACACATTATCTGCCCCATGGCGTCGATACTAAGTTATTCAGCACGCCAGCTAAGCGCGCCGACGACTTACCTTCTTGCGAAAACAAAATCGCAGGGTTTTATGGCAGTTTGTCTAACTGGCTTGATTACAAACTTATCGAGCAAGTGTGCCTAGCCAACCCTTCTTGGCAGTTTGTGTTTATCGGTCCGATTGAGCTAGCTACGAATCCACTCCCCGATCTACCTAATGTTCATTACCTTGGCCCCAAACCACATAGTGATCTGCCAAGCTACAGCCAACATTGGGATGTAAGCCTATTACCTTTTAAGTCTAACGGTCAAATAGCCTCCTGCAGCCCGTTAAAGTTGCTCGAATATTTAGCCGCGGGTAGTCAGGTCATTGCGACCCCTTTTCCAGCGCTATCACCCTATCGCGATCGAGTCTATGTTGTCAGCAACACAGCACAGCTTAACCAAACGTTAAAAGAGATAGAACGTGGTTCTTCAACCGAAAAGCAGCACTCTCTAGCGGCTGAAAGTTGGGATGCGCGAACGTTAACCCTGAACCGTATGTTGGAGTCATTATGAATGAGCTAAAAATGAGGCTAATCGTCATACTTAATTCAGCATGGCGTCAGCGCTACGTTATTATCGTACCGATACTAATTCTACCCTGTGTTGGTTACTTTATTGGCAAAGTCGCGCCAACCAACTACGTGTCACACACATCGATGTTGATCCAGGAAACGGCCAAGATGAACCCTTTCCTGGAAGATATTGCGGTTTCGACCATGTTGAAAGAGCGACTTAATGCACTGAGCACGTTACTAAAAAGTCGCCATGTATTAACGGCTGTCGCGAAAGAGCACGGTTTAATTGATGCCTCGATGACTCCCGCTGAACGTGATTATATTATCAGCAGGCTTTCAAATAGCCTGACAGTCACGCAGCCAGGTAAAGATTTTTTGAAAATATCGCTGACTGCGCCAAAACCCAATGGGATGAAAGAGCTATTAGAATCGATCAGCGAGCACTTTATTGAGCAACTTCTGGCTCCTGAACGATCTTCTATCCAAGACTCTTCCGAGTTCCTCGCTATTCATATTGAAAAGCGCAGAGAAGAGCTCGATATCGCGGAAAATGAACTTGCAGATTTTAAGAATCGTTACGCTTCCGTGACACCCGAGATGCAAAGCCAAGCGCTAGGTAGACTCGCTTCGTTAAAGCAAAGTTACGCTGAGAAAAGTGCCGAGCTAGCGGGGGTCGAACGTAGCCTTGGCTCACTCGATCAACAGTTATCTAAGACAAACCCTGTGGTTGGTAAAATTGAAGACCAAATCATCGAGATCCGCAGTGAGCTTACACTTCTAAAAGCCAAGTACACAGAGAGCCACAGTGCCGTTCAAGGTAAAGAACGTGAATTGCGCCGCTTAGAAAACGAACGTTCTATATTGCTTCAGATGGAACAACCAAATATTAGCAGCGATCAGCTTTGGGACATTGCAAGTAGCAACAAACTTAAAGATCTGGGCGAAGTACAGCCCCTGCTCGTGACTCAATTGCAAAGCTTACAACTTGTCCGTGGCCGTTATGAGTCACTAACAGAAGAGACGAAAAGTTTACAATCGATGATCGCACAGTTAGAAACGCAAGCGAATAAATTCGGTGACAACGCGAAAACAATGCACCGTTTAACAAGAAATGCCGAGATTAAACGTCAGCTCTATGATGAGTTAATTCAACGCTATGAAATGGCGCAGTTAACCGGATCATTAGGTGTGTTTGAACAAAATAAACGGGTAAAAATTATTGACCTTCCCTACACACCAAGCCGTCCTGCCAATTTACCAACCATCGTTTTTGTAATCGCGGGCTTAGTGGCTGGCATCGGTCTTGGTGCTGGTGTCGCTATCCTCATTGAGTTGTTTGATTCCTCGATTCGACGTAAAGACGAAATAGAAGCCATAACTCGAGCTCCGGTGATTACCTATATTCCCAAAATTAAACCCAACCATCCATAACGATTTTCAAAATGAAAATCAGCTTGAGAATATTCAATACAACTAAGTAAGCCATTGAAATATATCGACTTAAATACTGGCATATAACCTGCTCTATCTATGTCATAAACTAATTTCTGGGGAGCCAACATGAACGCACACAGCAAAACGACCATCCATGTGGTTCAGCATCTTGCACCTGGCGGCTTAGAAACGTTAGCACTCAACATGCTTGAGTTTGCCAACCCTAGCCACAACGTTTTAATTGTTAGCCTTGAAGGGGCAAGGGAAAAGTCTCTAGCCAACTGGCCTAAGCTAGAAACCATCAAAGACAAAATTGTGTTTTTAGATAAACCCTCTGGACATAGCCTACGAACTGTTTATCAGCTGTATCGATTGTTCCGCACGTTAAAACCAACTGTGGTTCACAGTCACCACATCGGGCCCATTATATATGGCGCTGTTGCCGCGAAACTTGCTGGGGTGAACACCCGAATCCACACCGAACACGATGCGTGGCACTTAGACAACCCCAAACATCGTTACTTGCAACGTATTGCAATGTGGCTTGCTAAACCAAGAATGGTCGCCGATGCCAATTTAGTGAAGCAGCAGTTCCAACGCTATTTCGCTTATAAGGATGTGAATGTAATCAAGAACGGTATTGACTGTGAGCAGTTTACAACCGGTTCAAAACATTTAGCTCGCCAAGTTATGGGACTGCCTGTCGGTGTTACCATCATCGGCTCGGCCGGGCGATTAGAAACCGTCAAAGGTCACGACACGCTAATCGATGCAATGCCTCTATTGCCTAACCACATTCAGCTTGTTATTGCTGGTAATGGAAGTCAAAAAGAAGCGCTTCAAGCGAAAGTGAAACAGTTGGGATTGAATAGCAGAGTCACTTTCCTTGGCCTTGTTAACGATATGCCACGCTTCTACCAGTCTCTTGATCTGTTTTGCCTACCATCTCGGTGTGAAGGCTTCCCTCTTTCAACGTTAGAGGCTCAATCATGTGACGTTGTCACCTTGGCTAGCGATGTAGGCGCGACCAACGAAACCTTGTGCCCTAGAACCGGACAACTATTTGAAAGAGAAAGCCCTCAAGCACTAGCACAGTGTGTGTTAAACGCAATCGAGAATCAGCAAACACACTCTCCTCGAGAATTCGTACTTCAGAATAACGACATACGACAGATGATGAGAGCATATGAACTGTTGGCAGAGGAGAAAATCGCATGATTGACTTAGTACTCACCACCTTATTTATAGTTAGCTGTGTGTTGGTGATCTATCACCACGTTGGATACCCACTGCTGCTCTCTTGGTATTCGAAGCATCACCCATTTAAAACCTTTATCCAAAAAACAGATACAAGGTCATCATTGCTTGCGACGGTTGCACCGACAATACCGTCTTAATCGCAGAGCAAACGATTCAGGAAGCGATCTGTTCAGACACTCATTTTGAGATCCGAGCATTCAGTAACAATCGCGGTAAAGTTGCCATCGTCAATGAACAGATGAAGACGATCACTAGCGAGATCACCGCATTAAGTGATGTGTCTGCGCTTATATCTCTTGACGCGTTATGGATTGCCAACAAACACTTTCAAGCGACAAAAGTTGGCGTAGTGAACGGCTATTACCAACTGTTTAAACCCGGCAATGATGGTGAAGCCTGTTATTGGCGCTACCAAAGTCAACTGAAAATGCGTGAAGCGACTCTTGGTTCAACACTTGGCGCACATGGAGCCTTCTACCTTTTCCGCACACATCTATTTGAAGCATTGAGCACTGACACCATCAACGATGACTTTATGATCCCAATGTCGATCATCAGGCAAGGTTACATCGCTGAGTATGAGCCGCAGTTAATTGCGTTAGAAATGGAAGCGACCAATACACAAGATGATTTTAGCCGTCGACTCCGTATCTCGGCAGGTAACATGCAACAAGCCATAAAGTTGAGCGAAATGTTCTTACCTAGATACAAGGGCGTAGCGTTTGCGTTCTTTTCTGGCAAAGGGTTAAGGCTTATTACCCCTTACCTACTGATCTCATGCTTTATCAGTTCCATTGCGATGATGGATAACCCATTTTATTTCGTGGCGTTGGTTACACAAATCGTCCTCTACTCATTGGCAGTACTTAGCTACCTACTGCCTGACATTTTTAGCCATAAAGCCTGCAAATTGCTGCTGTATATCGTTGCAGGACACTGTGCAAACTTCATTGGTGGTTTGCGTTACCTATTCGGTCTTGAATCAGGAAAGTGGTCTCGCGTAGGCCAATAAGGAGATGATTATGAGCAATGTATCTACACATATTTCAATCTGGTTAGCAAAACGTCTGTTCGACCTATTTGGTGCCCTATTTGGCTTGCTACTACTTTTACCCGTGATGCCTTTTATTGCACTAGCAATCAAACTTAGCTCACCTGGCCCAGTGTTTTACAAGCAACTGAGAGTGGGTAAATCGACACCCGAAAAAATGGTGTTCTTCGAAATTATTAAGTTTCGTACCATGTATCAAGATGCCGAGCAGCGCACTGGAGCGGTATGGGCAACAGAAAACGATCCAAGAATCACCCCCGTTGGTAGTTTCTTACGTAAAACGCGTTTAGACGAGATCCCACAACTCATCAATGTGGTAATGGGCGATATGTCTTTAATTGGGCCACGTCCAGAGCGCCCGAGCTTTTACAGCAAACTCGAGAATGCGATCCCCTACTTTGCAGATCGTACATATGGAGTAATGCCTGGAATCACAGGGTTAGCTCAAGTTAACCAAGGCTACGATACTTGTATTGATGATGTCCGCAAAAAGGTTGGCTATGACCATAGCTATGCGCTTTCACTCTGTTCGCTAAAATCTTGGTTAACTATGGATATGAGCATCATCACTAAAACCATCGTTGTTATGTTTGATGGCCGAGGTCAATAAGAGTGAGTTAACCGTGATATGTACGTGATTCAAAGCACATTTTTTAACAGACGGTGCGTAAAACAGCGACAATTCGATTAGTTATAAACCAAACGAATAAAAATCACCGAAAATGCGCTTGCACGATTGAAAAACTCTCGGTAACATCCCTTTCGTTCTTAAGGAATGGGTCCGTAGCTCAGTTGGTTAGAGTACTACCTTGACATGGTAGGGGTCGGCGATTCGAGTTCGCCCGGACCCACCATTCCTTTTGCATAAACATGCAAAGATTAAATTTTGGATCCGTAGCTCAGTTGGTTAGAGTACCGCCTTGACATGGCGGGGGTCGGCGATTCGAGTTCGCCCGGATCCACCAAATTTACAAAAACGCCAAGCATTTTGCTTGGCGTTTTTGTTTTTGGATCCTGTGATGAGTTAGCGCTATGGCTCTATTGATGCTCTACGTAAATCAACTGCTCAACATCAAACCCGAGGGCTTTAGTTTGAGTTTCGAACTTGGTGATAACCTCTGGCGAGACTGTTGGCGTTCGTGATAACAACCAAAGGTAGTCGTTGTTGGGGCCCGATACGAAAGAATAGCTATAGTCTTTGTCTTCTAATTCGAAAACAACGTAGGAGCCATAGAAAGGTCCAAAGAAAGAGACTTTTAAGTACCCTTCACTGGCGTCATCAACAAAGTAGGCTTTACCTTCTGCTTGCTTCCATTCCTGGTTCTCTATAGAAAAACCGCTATTGATGACCTTAACGCCGCCATCATCTCGTAATGAATATTCGGCAGTAACTGAGGTCAGTCCGCGCTCA